>CAZPEW010000028.1:0-16332 GCA_964585695.1 uncultured Lachnospiraceae bacterium | reverse complement strand
ATATATGTCCAATCATCTGAAACGCCGCGACAGCGTTATTCTGTCGGTGCATCCGCACAATGACAGAGGCGAGGGTGTTGCATCTACGGAGCTTGCGCTGATGGCAGGCGCCCAGAGAGTGGAGGGGACTCTTTTCGGAAACGGAGAGAGAACCGGAAATGTCGATATTCTGGTACTTGCCTACAACATGTTCTCCCATGGTGTGGATCCGAAGCTGAACATCGGAAACATCAAAAAGATCCAGGAGGTGTATGAGAGATGCACCAAGATGGAGATTCCGCCGCGTCAGCCGTATGCAGGCAAGCTCGTCTTTACTGCATTCTCCGGTTCTCACCAGGATGCCATCAACAAGGGTATCCAGGCAATGACAGAGAGACATTCGCGGTACTGGGAGGTTCCGTACCTTCCGATCGATCCTGCGGATATCGGGAGAGAGTATGAGCCGATCGTCCGGATCAATTCACAGTCCGGAAAAGGCGGCGTGGCATTTGTGCTGGATTCCCAGTTCGGCTTCAAGCTTCCTAAGGGAATGCAGAGAGAGTTTGCGGATTATATCCAGCAGATTTCCGAGCAGCAGGGCGAGGTCAGCCCGCAGCAGATTCTGGATGTATTCGAGGCGGAATATATTGAGGCCAAGAAGCCGATGCATTTCCGGAATATCCGGACGACAGATACCGAGAACGGGGAGGATTCCTTTACCACACTTGCACATGTTACCTATGAGAATCATGGCGAGCTGAGAACCTTCGGCGGCGTGGGCAACGGACCGATCGATGCCGTGCAGTCGGGACTCGAGCAGGAGCTTTCTGTAGAGATCCGTATTCTGGACTATACAGAGCATGCACTTACTTCCGGTTCTGCCGCAAAGGCAGTTTCCTACATCCATCTCCTGGATGTAAAGAGCGGGCGGACAGCTTATGGTGTAGGTATTTCCTCCAATATCACAAGATCCTCCATCCGTGCGATTTTCAGTGCGCTGAACCGTCTTTTCTGGCTGGATGAGGCAGAAGCCGAGGGCAAGCGGAGAGTCCGGGAAATCAAGGACAAAAATCCGGGAACAACAAATCTTTACGGAAATTCATGAGGAAACAGGATATGAGTGAGAAGCACTATGACTATCTTTTGGTGGGTGCAGGACTTTTCAATGCTGTTTTTGCCTGTAAGGCAAGACAGGCAGGACGCAGCTGCCTTGTGATAGAGAAACGGGATCATCGCGGCGGAAATATCTACTGCGATCAGATAGAGGGAATCAATGTTCACAGATACGGTGCACATATTTTCCATACCTCCAATAAGGAGGTATGGAATTTTGTGAACCAGATGGCGGAATTCAACCGCTACACCAATTCACCGGTGGCTTATTACAAGGGCTCTGTGTATAATCTGCCTTTTAATATGAACACCTTTGCCAAAATGTGGGATATCACAAAGCCGGAGGAGGCAAAAGCCATCATCGAGAAGCAGCGGGCTCTTGTAAAGGGAGAACCGCAGAATCTTGAGGAGCAGGCAGTTTCTCTTGTGGGCACGGATATCTATACGAAACTGATCAAGGGCTATACCGAGAAGCAGTGGGGGCGCGACTGCCGTGACCTTCCGGCATTCATCATCCGCCGTCTTCCGGTGCGCTACACCTATGACAATAACTATTTTAATGACAGTTATCAGGGGATCCCGATCGGCGGCTACAATGTACTGATTGACCGTCTGTTTGCGGATACGGAGATCCGGCTGAATACGGATTTCCTTACAGATCCGGCAGGATTTGCGGCACTTGCCGACAAGGTGATCTATACCGGCCCGATTGACCAGTTCTATCATTACAGCCTCGGGAAGCTTGAATACCGCAGTCTCCGCTTTGAGACAGAGGTACTGGATACGGATAATTTCCAGGGCAATGCGGTTGTGAATTATACGGAGCGTGAGGTGCCGTATACCAGAATTATCGAGCATAAGCATTTTGAATTCGGCAGGCAGGAGAAAACCGTTATCACACGGGAATACCCGGAGACCTGGCAGGAGGGCATGGAGCCTTATTATCCGGTCAACAACGAGGAGAACCAGAAGCTGTATCTTGCTTACAAGGCACTCGCTGACAAGGAGAGCAAGGTGATTTTCGGCGGACGTCTCGGTGAGTATAAATATTACGACATGGACAAGGTTGTCGAGTCTGCCTTCAAACTGTGTGCAAAAGAACTGTAAGGGCGGACGCAACCGCTTCAGTTTCCGGATGAAAGGATCCTTTTCATGGATATCGTATATGCATCAGATAATGGATACTGTCAGCATATGGCAGTCTCCATTTTTTCGCTTATAGAGCATAATAAGGGAGAGTCGCTGCACTTCCACATTCTCTCGGACGGAATCTCGTCAGAAAACCTGGAGAAACTGCAGGAAATGATATCAGAGAGCGGTAAGGCACTGACGGTTTATCCGCTGGACGCTCTGGAACAGAAACTTAGGGACCGGGTTTACGGACTGGATACCGGCAGATTCCGGCCTACAACACTGGCCAGGCTTCTGCTGGGCTCAATTCTGCCGGAAACCATTACAAAATGCCTGTATATTGACTGCGATACAGTAGTGCTGCGCCCGATCCGCTCCCTGTACCGGAGGAAACTGGGAGAGCAGCTTGCCGCGCTTGCACCGGAGCCTACGATTTATCCGGAGGTGCGGAAGCTCCTGGAACTCGCGGAGGATGCGCCTTATTACAATGCGGGAGTGCTTCTCCTGAATCTTTCTCTGTGGAGAGAGCAGAATATGGAGGAGCAGTGTTTTGCCTATTACAATCTCTGCGGGGGGAAGCTTCCGTTCAATGACCAGGACATTCTGAATCACGTACTGGCAGGACAGATCCGTACGCTTCCGCAGATGTATAATTTTTTCAGCAATTATTATTATTTCCGCTTCGGAACCCTTTTAAATGTGGCGCCATGGTACGGCCTCAGCGAAACGCCGGAGAGCTTCCATGTTTCAAAGCATCATCCTGCCATCGTACATTTTGCAGGAGATGAACGCCCGTGGACCGGCGGATCTCTCAACCATTATAAAAGAGCCTATGACCTGTACTTAAACCGTACGGCATTCAGGGGACAAAAGAAGGCTGCAGGCAGACATCTTTACATGGCAGCCTACCACGCCATGAATGTACTGACCTTCCTTATGCCGCGAACGAGAAAGCTGATATCGGACAAATATTATGAGCGCTGCATCCGTAAAAAATAAAAAGATTCTGCTGATCATGCCGTTTTTTTATCAGTATGAAAAAGAAATTACAGAGAAGCTGAGAGAAATGGGTGCGGAGGTTTATCTGATCGATGCGAATGTTCATGCCCGGAGTCTTTGGGACAAGCTGATCTGTTTTTACACAAAAAAGCTTAAAAAGATACTGCTGCGAGCGTACTATGACAAGGCCTGCAGGGATATCCCGGCAGACCTTGATCTTGTTGTTGTGATCAAGGGGCCTTTCCTCGATAAAGCGCTGATCGGGCATTTAAGACAGCGCTTTCCGCAGGCGGTGTTTGCGGATTACCAGTGGGACAGTACAGGCGTATTTCCGGAGCAGCTTGCACTGGCAGAGGCATTCGACCGTGTACTGACCTTTGATCCGGTGGATGCCGCACAGTACGGCTGGCAGTATTGCCCGACCTATTACCGTCCGGAGGAGACTGATCCGGACGGTAAACCGCAGTATGATCTGGTGTTTATCTGTTCCATGCATACAAGGCGGCTGGAAATCCTCCGGCAGCTAAAGGCACTTGCCCGGAAAAAGGATCTGAAGCTCCTGAGCTATATTTATGTGCCTCGGCTGCAGTATTTCCTGGAAGCCAGGATCCGGCGGAATCCGCTGTACCGCAGATTCGGAAGCGATATGCACACCGTGTCGCTGCCGCCTGCGGAAATCTGCAGGCTCTACCGGCAGTCCCGCTGTATTGTGGATTATACCTTTGCCGCGCAGCAGGGCTACAGCATGCGGACACTTGACAGCCTGCACCACCGGTGCAAGCTGCTGACCAACAATGCGTATGTCCGGAACGCGGATTTTTACCGTCCGGAGAATATTTTTGTATATGATGAAAAAAGACTTGTGCTGCCGGAACAGTTTCTTGAGACGCCTTATGCGCCTCTGCCGGAGGAAATTCTCAGGAAATATTCGCTCGAGGGATTTCTGCAGCGGCTGTTTGCAGAGCAGTGCAGGTGAGAGGAATATTCGGATGATCAGAATACTGATGTGTACCTTTAATGGAGAAAAATATGTCCGCGAGCAGATTGATTCCATCCTGCAGCAGACGGAACAGGATTTTGAACTGCTGATTTCGGATGACGGATCCGGAGACGGTACAATGGAAATCCTCCGGGAGTATGAGGCGGCCTATCCCGGAAAGATACGCGTAAGCGCGCAGGTTCCGCCTGCAGGAAGCGCACAGAAACATTTCCTCATGCTGTTTCAGCAGGGTTTCCAGGGAGATGCCGATTATATCTGTCTCTGCGATCAGGACGATGTATGGGATAAAGACAAGCTTGCGGAGACACGGATGCATATGACGGCACTCGAGGCGGTTTACCAGAAAGAAACACCGCTGCTCGTGCACTGCGATTCTGCTGTCGCGGATCAGCAGCTTGCGGAGATTGCGCCGTCCTATGTACGCTATCAGAAAATGACGCCGTCCCGCTGCCGTTTCCGCCAGCTCCTGGTGCAGAATAACGTGGTCGGCGGTGCAATGATGATCAATCGTGCGCTTGCAGCCATGCTTACGACGGTTCCGGAGCACTGCGTCATGCATGACGAATGGATTGCACTTGTGGCAGCGGCATTCGGGCAGATCCGTTTTGTGGACAAGCCGCTTTATCTCTACCGTCAGCACGGGGACAATGTACTGGGCGCAGACCGCGGCAGCCGCGTGAAGGAGGTCCTCGGACGCTTCGGCATCGGGCGGGAGGACGGCAGAAGCAAGGCCGAGATGGATGCGCATTCGCAGTCGGTCTACCGCGAAATGTTCCTGCAGGCGGAGAGCTTCCGTGCAATTTACGGAGACAGACTGCCGGAGGCACGCCGGAGAGAGCTGGAGGAATTTCTTTCTATACCGGAAAAGAACCGCTTCGGAAAAATCTGCACCATACTCGGAGGCGGCTTTACCTACAATATGCTCCACCGGACCATCGGCGAATGCATTTTCATGCCGTGACCTGCATGCGGAGATTCATATTCTGCGATCCATTGCCATGATCCGCATGTTTTGATCTGCATACCATATCCGAAGTACAGGAGACAGCGCGGCGGGAAAGCGGCGCCGCAGCCGGAAAGGAAAGAAACAGTTCATGAATAATACAGGCAGAGAACCTGAGGTCAGTGTCTGTGTGGTGACCTACAATCATGCAAAATATATCGGGACCTGTCTTGACCATATTCTGTCGCAGAAGGGCGGGATCCGTTTTGAGATTCTGATCCATGACGATGCATCTACGGATGGTGCGCAGGAGATTATACGGAGCTATCAGAAGCGGTATCCGGATATCATCAGGCCGATCCTCCGGACGGAGAACCAGTATTCCAGAGGAATTACCAACATCTCCGGCGCCTTTAATTTCCCGCGTGCTGCGGGAAAGTATGTGGCGGTGATGGACGGAGACGATTACTGGTGCGATGATTACAAGCTGAAGAAACAGGTTTCCTACATGGATGCACATCCGGAATGCATGTTTACCTTCCATGCAGCCAGAGTGGTCAATGAAGACGGAGCCTTTGTAAATGCTGCATTGATGAGGCCGTATACGTCATCACGCGTACTTGCAGGCGCGGAACTGGTGGATAAAAGCACAGGCGCACCATTCGCGAGCTTCCTCCTCAGGAGATCCGTTGTGGAAAAACTGCCGGACTATTATACGGAATGTCCGGTGGGCGACCGGCCGCTGGAGCTGATGGCGGCAGCAGCGGGCAGCGCCTATTACTTTGATGAGCCGATGAGTGTCTACAGGTTCAGCATCCGCGGTTCCTGGACGAGCTCGCAGATGTCCGGCGATGTGATCCGGAAGCAGAGGGAATTTGCGGACCGGATGGAAAAAACCTATCAGGATTTTGACCGGGAGACCGGCGGGAGATTCCATGCAGAAGCAGAACGGGCGGCAAGGCGGCTGCGTTTCCTTACAGAAGTGAATCTCCGCAGTTTCCGGGAGATCTATAAAAAGGAAAACAGATGCTTTTTGAAGGAACTGAACCGCCGGGACAGATTTTTCCTGCGGTTTGAAGCTGTATTTCCGGGACTTTACAGAGCACTGCAGAAGAGATTCGGTGCCGGGAGCAGACAGAAGAAGGACGGGGAGCGGCAGAATGGCAGAAAGTCTTAAAACAAAGGTTCTGAACGGACTTTTCTGGAAAGTACTGGAGCAGACGGGGGCACAGGGAATTCAGTTTATCGTGGCACTGGTGCTGGCGCGTCTGATGAGCCCGGAGCAGTACGGGACGATCAGCCTGATCACGATTTTTATCACGATAGCAAATACCTTTGTGCAGTCCGGTTTTGCGACGGCCCTGATCCAGAAGCGGAATATCCGCGAGGAGGACTACTCCTCTGTATTCTGGCTGACAATGGGGCTGTCTCTTTTCTGCTATTTCCTTCTGTATTTCTCGGCGCCGTGGATTGCCGCATACTACAAGACAGATGTGCTGGTAAATCTGATCCGGCTGATGGGTATTGTGCTTTTCCCGGGAGCGGTAGTCTCGATTCAGACGGCTTATGTTTCCCGGAACCTGCAGTTCAGGCTTCTGTTCCGCGCGACGATGGCGGCAGTCATCCTTTCCGGCGCGGTTTCCATTATCCTTGCCATGCAGGGCTTTTCCTATTATGCACTGGCGGCACAGCAGATTATCTACTATTTTGCGCTGATGGCCGTTCTGTTTCTTCTTGTGCACTGGCATCCGCTGCCGGTTTTCCGGCCGGAGAGAGTCAGGGCACTGTTTTCCTTTGGATGGAAGATTCTTGTTTCGGGGCTGATTGATACAGTCTGGATGAATATCTACGGACTCGTTATCGGCCGGAAATATTCGAATGCAGAACTCGGAACCTATAACCGCGGAGAGCAGTTTCCCAAGCTGATCACCTCCAATCTGTCTGCGGCGATCCAGTCTGTCATGCTGCCGGCCTATGCACGCTGTCAGGACAGTCCGGATGAGCTGCGCAGTATGTGCCGCCGCTCGATCCGCATTTCGGCATTTGTCATTTTCCCGATGATGGCCGGGCTGATTGCGGTTGCAAAGCCGCTGGTGATTCTGCTGCTTACCGATAAATGGATCAAAGCATGGCCGTACCTCGCCATCATGTGCGTGAGCTACGCCGTCTGGCCGATCCATGTCATCAATCTGCAGGTCATGAATGCAATGGGACGGTCGGATCTTTTTCTGAAGCTGGAGATCATAAAAAAAGCACTCGGGATTATCATCCTGGTGCTTAGTCTGCCATTTGGAATCTGGCCGATGCTCTGTCTTAAGGTGGCAGACGAGTATATCTGTACATTTATCAATGCCTGGCCGAACCGCAGGCTGATCCATTACGGACCGCTTCAGCAGTGGGGAGATGTGCTCCCTGCACTGCTTACCTCTGTACTGATGGGTGCAGGAACCGCTGCGCTGCAGCTTCTGCCCCTTGCACCGCTTCCGCTTTTGCTTCTGCAGCTTCTGTGCGGCGCTGCTTTTTATGCGGTGCTTGCATTCGCATTTAACCGGGAGTCCTTTGAATATGTTGCGGGAATCCTCCGGAAGGGACTTCACAGTGTACGCTGATGCTTCTGATGGCCGTATCTGCGGCTCAGCCTGGAAAGATATTCGCATGCTGCACTGAGCATCCGGAGCTCGATGGTGAGGAAGCGAAGCAGCGGCACCTCTGCTGTCCTCGCCCTTTTTAAGGTATGGAAGGTGCGGAATGCCTCACAGAGTCCGCAGAAATAATCCGATCCGAAGCCTTTCCGGAGGAAATAGAGCTGCTTGATCAGAAAACCGCAGCACAGTGCCGGCAGATTCAGGAGCAGCATCCACAGCGGCAGATTTTTATACAGGAGATACAGACTGTTCCGGGCGGACAGCTTTACCTTAAAGGAATTGTATTTGGAACCGCTGGTGCCGGAGCCTACATGCTCACAGACAGCAGATGGTTCATAATAAATCCGGTAGCCGTAAAGGTTGGCCCGGAAGGAAATATCCATGTCCTCGAGGTAGGCAAAGTGCTTCTCGTCAAACATACCGGTAACCGCAAAGGCCTCTGTACGGTAAATTGCTGCGCCGGCACAGGCGGAAAATACGCGGGACGGCGTATTGTAATCTCTTGCGGGCTCATCCAGTCCGCGCTGGAACTGCCAGCCGAGGATAGTATACTGGTCGCCTGCATCATCCATGACCGAAGGATCCGCCATTTTGACCATCCGGGAGGATAGTGCAAAAATTCTCTTTTCCTTATCCAGATCCATACGCTTTACGAGATTCTCTACAAAATCCGGATGAACCTTGGTGTCATTGTTCAAAAGGATAACATAGTCGGAGCCTGCCTTTGCAGCATAACGGATACCGGCATTGACGGCGGCAGAGAAACCCAGATTTCCGGGGAGACAGATGAGATGTCTGCGGGCAGGATCCTGCCTCTCCCAGTCGCGGAGCCATGCAGTGCTTCCGTCTGACGAGCCGTTATCAATGACTGCCGTCTCAAAATCTGCCGTACTCTGCCAGCCGAGGGCAGTCATGCACGGTGCCAGGAAACGGAGACCGTTGTAACTGGGAATGACAACGGTTGTACGGTACCGGCCGGAGACAGCAGTTTTGTCTGCCGCTGTGTATTCCATTATTTTGGGTGTGTTCATAGCTTCCTCCTAAAAAATACCCAGCATATGAAAATATGCCGGGTATTCGTGTTTTAAAAATGAGTTTGTCTGGATTTCCTGCTGCAGTTTACTGCGGCTCGCCCTGTCCGGCTGCTGCAGCGGACTCGGCATCCTTGATGGCCTGTTTCTCGGCAGCCTTCTGTGCTTCTGTCTGCTGGATTGTGACATCCGGATCTGTCGGATCATAGTCCTGGCTGCGCGGGATTGCCTGCTCGATTGCATCCTTCTCAACCGGACCCTTATCCCATGGATCGGAATAAATGGTAACCTGTGTACCATTGCCGCAGTTGTTGTAGATCCAAGAGCAGTCAACAGCTCTCAGACGGATGCAGCCGCCGGAAATGGCATCATCCATAAAGTTGTAGTTGATGGCATCCATTGTGTGGGCATCCGGTCTTGTATAGAGCAGCGAATGCATCAGGAAGCCCTGATAGAATCTGGACAGGTACTGGCAGTAGCAGTCTGTATGCATGAAATGCCAGCGGTACTTCTCATAAATATGGAAGGTACCGAGCGGCGTATCCGTACCGACCGTGATCATCAGTGTCTTGTAAGGGATGGTGTAGCTCCCCTGCTTATCCTTTGCCATGATATACATGGTTCTGGTCGCCTTGTTGATCCGGATCTGGTAGGAGCCCGGTGCGCCCATCACACCGCTTAAATCCTTTACAACCTTTCCGTTCTCATCAAAGTAAATATTGTAGCCGCTGATGGTCTGCCATCCGGTCACATGATTTCCGTCCGCAAAGTAGTAGCCGTTTGAATTGCTGTCATAAGCCCATCCGGTATATGCATGTCCGTCTGCGGTCTGGTACTGCGCACCGTTTTCATTGAAATAAATACCCTCGGTGTAGGTGTTGTCCAGCGGTTTTTCCGTGGACTGCGGGAAGGTCACATCATTTCTCCACATTGCAACCTTGAGTGCGGCGATGTATTTGTCTGTACCGATCGTGCCGCAGGCCTGTCCGGACTGTGCCCAGTCGGTTTCCGTGCCGTCATTCAGAACAGCTCTGTAATATACATCACCCATGGAGCGGATATATCCCTTTACACGGACCATGATGGCCTGAACGGTTCCCTGATCCGGTGTAGCCTGCGTGGAATTTGCCCACGGACCCCAGCCAGCGTCCTTTGTGTAGGTGCGGTAGTAGAGCCGGCCGACATTCTGATGCTCCATCATGATGCTTTTGAAGCCTCCCGGGGCAAGGACAAAGGAGGAATCATGCGTATAGGCATAATCCAGCCGGTTGCCGGCGGAATCGTAAATATAATAGGTAGCGAGCGGAATCAGGTTCAGAACCGGATCCTGCTGCATCGCGCCTGTACCAGGAAGCGTGAAGGTCGGACGGATTTTTTCTGTATCCAGAGCGATCTTGGGAAGTACCTTGGTGCTTGCAGTCACAATGCTGTCTGTCTGTGCAGCCGCAGCAGTACCTGTGCTGCCGGATGTACCCGCAGCCAGTGTGACGGCTGTGCCTGTGCCGCTGCCGGATGCATTGGCTGCACCGGAATCTGTCGGTGTAGTGTTGGTCTCGACATTGGACTTGCCGGTATTGACTGCGGAAGCGGTTTCACCGTTGTCTGCGGAAACCGCTGAAGAAGATGATGAAGATGAGGTGCTTCCGGACTGTATACTGTCTGCAGGACCGGCGGCGAGCGCAGTCATCGGCTGCGCAAATAAAGTGGCAGCTACAGTAATCATTACTGCAGTTTTCTTAATACTGTACATAAAACCCTCCTGAATATTTCTCGTAATTTATACCGTGTTTCCGGCATAAATTCTCTTTATTAACGATAACACAAATACCCCAAAGATGCCATACAGGATTTACTTTTGATGCTGAATAATATAGAATTGTCAGAAATGAAAGTAAAAAGTAAACAGAAGGTAAAGAGATGAATCAGAAAACCATTAACGTTACGCGTGCGAGTCTTCCGCCGCTTCCCGAGTATGAAGCCATGCTTCAGGATATCTGGGATTCCGCGTGGCTTACAAATATGGGCAGGTATCATGAGGAACTGAAAAAGGAGCTTAAGGCCTATCTCGGCGTCGGTTCCATTGAACTTTTTGTAAACGGGCACAGTGCGCTGGAGCTCCTCCTGCAGGCAATGGATTTTAAGGACGGAGAGGTGATCACAACACCGTTTTCCTTTGCCTCGACAACGCATGCCATCGTCAGGAATGGACTGAAGCCGGTGTTCTGCGACATCAATACACGCAACTACACAATAGATACGGACAAGATCGAGGCACTGATTACAGACCGGACCAGGGCGATTCTCCCTGTGCATGTATACGGCAATGTCTGTGCAGTGGATGATATACAGGATATTGCGGACAGACATCACCTCAAGGTGATTTATGATGCCGCGCATACCTTCGGCGAGACATACCGGGACAAGGGAATCGGCACCTTCGGGGACGCCTCCATGTTCTCCTTCCATGCCACCAAGGTATTCAATACGATAGAGGGCGGTGCGGTTACGACCGGCAGGGAAAACAAAGCGCTGATGGAAAAGCTCTACGAGCTTAAAAACTTCGGCATCCTCGGTCAGGAGGAGGTTGCCTCTGTCGGCGCAAACGGAAAAATGAATGAATTTGCGGCGGCAATGGGAATCCTGAATCTGAAGTATGTGGACAGCTATATTGCAAAGCGCAGGCTGATTTTTGAGCATTACATGGAGCGGCTCGGCGGCATGCGCGGGATATATCTGCCGATGCTGCAGCAGGATGTACAGTCCAATTATGCCTATATGCCGGTCCGCTTCCATGGATATCATACCGGCAGAGATGAGGTTTTTGAGAATCTGGCCAGATACCAGATTTATGCGCGGAAGTATTTCTATCCGTGCATCAACGCATACAGCTGCTATAAGGACCAGTATGATGCGGATGCAACGCCGAATGCAAAACTGGTGTCTGCAGAGATCCTGACGCTTCCGATCTATCCGGAGCTTGACCTCGGGGATGTGGACAGAATCTGCAGCATTATCATTAATGGCAGACCGGATTAAGGAGGATTTATGAGCGCACAAAGAACAGCACTGGTTACTGCAATAGGTTCCTTTTCTGCCGACACCGTAATACGTGAGCTTAAAAAGCTGGACTACAGGGTGGTCGGAACAGACATCTATCCAGGGGAATGGGTTGCGGCATCGCGGGATGCGGATGTCTTTTATCAGGCACCTCCTGCTGCGGAGGAGGACCGCTACATTGCCTTTATCAGGGAAACAGCAGAAAAAGAAGGTGCCGACAGGATTGTTCCTCTGATTGATGTGGAGGTGGATGCCCTCAGCAGACACCGGAACGAGCTGGAAACCGGAAACCGCCGGATCTGTATTTCAGATCAGGAAACCATTGAGGTACTCAGAAACAAGCTGGAGCTTACCATGAAGGTTAACGGCATCCTCTCGGGACTGTCGGCGGAGGAGAGGGGTCTTGTACGTGTGATTCCGTCCAGCCTTGCGTCTGATGTGGATTTTGAGAGCATTACCTATCCGCTGATTTTAAAGCCGGTAAACGGGCGTTCCAGCATCGGCCTTTACAAGATTTATCAGGAGGATCAGCTGGGCTTTGCCTTTTCCAATATCATGGATCCGTCCAAGCTGCAGGATACAGCTTTATCCCAGTATATCGTGCAGCCGCTCATCAAGGGAAATGTGGTGACCGTGGATATCGTAAGCGACGGGCAGGGCAATGTGATCGCGGTTCCGAGAGAGGAGCTCCTGCGCACGCCGAATGGCGCCGGGCTTTCCGTAAAGATTTTTGAGGATGAGGACTTTATCCGGGTTGTAAAGACGCTCGCAAAGGAGATCGGCATCCTCGGCTGCGTGAATTTTGAGTTTATCCGCGGACAGGGCTCCGGCGTTTATTACTTTATCGAATGCAACCCGCGCTTCAGCGGCGGTGTGGCCTTTACAGAGCTTGCCGGCATACCGGTTGTAAAGGAAAGCATGCAGGTCTTTGACGGGCAGACAGTCGACTGCGGCCGGAAGCCGGAGACAGGCTATATGACAAGGAAATATGTTGAATGCAGAATGTAAGTACAGAAACAAATCATGCCGGAGAGGAAGCGTACGGACAAAAGGTACTGCTGATCATACCGGCCTATAATGAGGCGGAAAACCTGCCGCGTGTGGTGGAGGACATTGTCTCGCAGCATGCAGGTCTTGACTATGTGATTGTATCCGACGGTTCCACGGACAATACCGTGGCGCTCTGCAAGGAGAGAGGGTATCATTATATTGCGCTCCCGATCAATCTGGGTCTTGCAGGCTGTTTCCAGACAGGGATGAAATATGCCTATCAGAAGGGATATGGCGCGGCTATCCAGTTTGACGGGGACGGGCAGCACCGTGCGGAGGACATTCCTGCACTGAAGCAGAAGCTGCAGGAGGGGAATTTCGATATTGTGCTCGGTTCGCGTTTCCTCCTGCATAAAAAAGGCGCTTCCATGCGGGAGATCGGTTCCCGGCTGATTACAGCGGCAATCCGTCTTACAACAGGACAGACGGTGACGGATCCGACCTGCGGACTCCGGCTCTACAGCCGCTCTGTGATTGACAGCTTTGCAAACCGGCTGAATTACGGGCCGGAACCGGATACGATATCCTATCTTATTAAAAACGGTGCGAGGATTGCTGAGGTTCCCGTAAAGATCAATGACCGGACAGCAGGAGAGTCCTATCTCCGTCCGGCAGCGGCCGTACGCTACATGAGCCGGATGCTGATATCCATCCTGATCATCCAGAACTTCAGAGGAGCACGCAAGTGCAATGAGTAAACAGAAAAAAGATGTAATCTGGAATGCACTCGGGAGCCTTGTCTATGCACTGGCCTCCATGATACTGTCCTTTCTTGTCATCCGGCTGCAGGGAGCGGATGACGGCGGTATTTTTGGCTTCGGTTTCTCCACGCTGGGGCAGCAGATGTTCATTATTGCCTATTTCGGCATCCGGCCGTTCCATATTACGGATATGAAAAACGAATACAGCTTCGGAGATTATCTTTATACGAGGCGGCTGACCTCCGGGCTTGCCGTCCTTTCCGCATGCGGATTTCTATGGTATATGGTATTAAGACAGGATTATTCCGTGCACAAGGCACTGATTCTGTTTCTGCTCTGTCTTTACAAAATTGCGGACGGATATGCCGATGTCTATGAATCCGAGCTGCAGCGCCAGGGGCTTCTCTACCGCACCGGGCAGTCTCTTTTTTACCGGACGCTCTTTTCTGTGCTGTGCCTTACGGTCTGTCTTGCCGTGACCAGGAATCTGCTGCTGTCCTGTGCAGTGTCCGTACTCATGCAGCTGATCGGCACGGAGTTTTTTGCAGTACGGATTCTCAGGAGAGATACGGCGGCAGATTACCATATGCGGCGCGGTGCGTGCACCTCGCTTTTAAAGAATACCGGGCTCCTTTTTGTTTCCGTTTTCCTGGATTTCTATGTTTTTTCGGCATCCAAATATGCGGTAGATGCCGTGCGGAGCGATGCGGACAACGGCTTTTTCAATATTCTGTTCATGCCGACCTCTTTCATCTATCTTATTGCAAACTTTATGATCCGGCCGATGCTGACCGGACTTGCGGAAAAATTAAAGGAACATGACAGCCGGGCTTTCCGGACCACCTGCCGCCGTATGCTGCTCGGCGTTTCTTTCCTGTCGCTGGGCATCCTGTTTCTGGCAGCGGTTCTAGGCCGCTTCGGGCTTTCTGTATTTGAGCTGCTCCTCGGAGATGCGTACAGAGGAAGTCTTTTAAAGGAATACGGAACCTTCCTGCTGCTGATTCTCGGCGGTGCGTTTTACGCACTGGCAAATGTGCAGTATTATATTCTGGTAACGATGCGCAGGCAAAGCTGGATTTTTGCAGGCTATGTCCTGTCGGCAGTTCTTGCCGCGCTTACGGCAGTGCGTTTTACGGAAAGGCTCGGACTTTACGGAGCAGCCGTTTCCTATGCCATCCTGATGGCAGTGCTGTTTCTTATTTTTACTATGTCTGCAGTGCTTTCTCTCCGTGAGATGTCTGCAGAACGGAGGAAACCATGATGCAGAAGACAGTGGATGTGATCATTCCTACCTACCGGCCCGGAAGGAAGTTCCGGCAGCTCCTTAAAATGCTGTCCGTCCAGAGCTATCCGGTGCATAAGATCATCATCATCAATACAGAGGCAGAGTATCTGGATGAGCGCAGCATCCCGTATGCGAATGCGGTTGTCCGCCATATTTCAAAATCCGAGTTTGACCATGGCCGCAGCAGGAATCTGGGCGTCAGCCTTTCCGACGCGGATTATTTCCTTCTCATGACGGATGATGCGGTTCCCAGAGATACAGAGCTTACAGCTGCACTGGTAAAGGCGCTTGAAGAAGACCCTATGCGCGGATCAGCGTATGCAAGACAGCTTCCGGGGAAAGAAAGCAGTGCGGATGAGAGATATTCGCGGCGGTTTAACTATCCGGAAACTTCCAGGGAAAAAAGCCTTTCCGATCTCCCGGTACTGGGCATCAAGACTTATTTTTCCTCGAATGTCTGCTGCATGTACCGGCGGGATCTGTTTGATCAGCTCGGCGGTTTTGTAAACCGGGCCATCTTTAATGAGGATATGATTTATGCATGCAGGCTGCTGCATGCAGGCTATAAAATCTATTACTGTGCAGAGGCGCAGGTCTACCATGCACATAATTTCACGGCGCTCCAGCAGCTGCACCGGAATTTTGACCTCGGTGTTTCCCAGGCGGAGCACCCGGAGGTCTTTGGCGGCATCCGCTCCGAGGGTGAGGGCAGGAGGCTTGTCATGGGGAATGCGGCTGAGCTTTTACGGACAGGAAGAATCTGGCTTCTGCCGGGACTAGTTTTCAGGTCCGGCTGCAAGCTGATCGGCTATAAGCTGGGCAAAAACTACCGGAAGCTTCCGCGCTCTCTTGTACTTCGGCTTACCATGAACCGCAGCTACTGGGAGAAGCACGGAGAGGAGAGGAGAGACAGATGATGACACCGCTTTTCAGAGTGATCCTTGTAATTGTATCCATCTGCACGATGGCGACGATCCTGCGGAGGATCCGGAAAGCAAGAATCAATATAGAGGAATCCGTATTCTGGATACTGCTTGCAATCATGTTTGTCGTATTCGCACTGTTTCCGATCGTGCCGGATACGCTGGCAAGACTGCTGGGCATTTATTCGACCGCAAATTTCCTTTTCCTTTTTATGATCTTTATTCTGCTCCTCCGGCTTTTTACCATGAGCATGCAGATCAGTGCACTGGAAGAACGGATCCGGCAGATCGTACAGCTCCTCGCGCTGCAGGAAAAAGAAAAACGGGACGGACAGGAGGAGACAAAGCAATGAACGCGGCAGGTGCATTCGCAGAAAACAGCATACAGTATGGATTTCTGCATACCTGGGATCTCCTTCTGACGGCCGGGATCATCATTTCGGCTGCGGTCATCCTCTTCAGCCTCCTCCGGTCG
>CAZPEW010000027.1:8457-16787 GCA_964585695.1 uncultured Lachnospiraceae bacterium | reverse complement strand
GACAATTATTCCGGAGCTTGCAAAGAAAGGATTCCAGCTGGTAACCGTTTCAGAGCTTGCGAGATTCAAGGGAGCGACGCTCAGCGGCGGAAACGGAAAACAGTATTCGAGGTTCTGACAGAAAAGTCTCTCCTGAAAGCGAGCTTTCGGAGTGACTTTTCTGCAAAATATATGCCGTCCTGAAAAAATATGATATACTATCCCCAAATGCCAAGTGCATTTGGGGATTTTTATTTTTTCTGAAACGAAAATTTTGCAGAATTACAGGATACTTATTTATGTCAAATATGGAAGTACAGGGAAATACAACGGAAAACATCCGGCAGACTTTGCAGGCTGCAGACAGGCCGCTGATGATTGATGTCAGGGATGTGAGCAAGGTTTATCAGCTGTATGATAAGCCGATCAACCGTCTGAAGGAGTCGGTCAGTCTTACGCATAAGTGCTATCACCGGGATTTTTATGCATTGAACCGGATTTCTTTCCAGGTGCGGAAGGGCGAGTCGGTCGGCATTATCGGTACCAACGGTTCCGGCAAATCCACGATGCTTAAGATCGTGACGGGGGTCCTGACACCGACGTGCGGAAATGCGGAAGTGACGGGTACGGTCTGTGCCCTGCTGGAGCTTGGAGCCGGCTTTAACCAGGATTATACCGGAATTGAGAATATCTATATGAACGGTACGATGATGGGTTTTACAAAGGAGCAGATGGACGGGAAGCTCAAGGAAATTCTGGACTTTGCGGATATCGGCGATTTTGTATACCAGCCGGTCAAGAATTATTCGAGCGGTATGTTTGTGCGTCTCGCATTCGCACTTAATATTGCAGTGGACCCGGAAATACTGATTGTCGATGAGGCGCTGTCTGTCGGGGACGTGTTTTTCCAGGCAAAGTGCTATCACCGGATGGATGAGCTGAAACGGAAGGGTACCACGATTCTGATGGTTACGCATGATCTCGGCTCGGTTATGAAATACTGTGACCGTGTAATCCTCCTGAACAAGGGTGAGAAGGTGTCGGAGGGTAAGCCGGGAGAGATGGTGGATCTTTACAAAAAGATCCTTGCCGGACAGTATGATCCGTCGGACAATGCGGCATCGTTTATTGAGGGACAGGACTTCGGCGTGGATACGGTCGGCGGCGAGGCAATGCGTGATAAGGCCGGAGACAAAGAAGGCGGCGAGGCAGAGACAGGTACGGCGGGTACAGGCGCTGCGGCCGGTGCCGCGGGAACCGGAGCCTCCGGAAACAACGGGACAGATGCCTCCGGAAATGCCGGGAACCAGGTGAATACCGCCGGAGCAGCCGCTGCGGAAGGGGAAATGCTGATGCAGTCAAAGCTTAACCTGAATCCGTTTGTAAAGCATTACGGAAACGGCAAGGCCGAGCTTTATGATTTCGGTATCCTGGACCACAAGGGCAAAATCAGCAACGTCGTTCTGAAGGGAGAGCAGTTTTCCATCAAGGAGAGAATCCGCTTCAGAGATCAGATTGAATCTCCGATTTTTACCTTTACCATCAAGGACAAGCGGGGACTTGACCTGAGCGGTACAAATACGATGTTTGAGGGCAAGGAGATCAGACCGGTCAAGGCGGGAGATGAATATGTCTGCACGTTTACGCAGAAGATGACGCTGCAGGGCGGTGAATATCTCCTCTCGATGTCCTGCACGGGCTTTGAGCAGGGTGAGCATGTGGTATATGACCGGAAGTATGATGCAGCAAGTATTACCGTTCTTTCCAATAAGAATACGGTGGGGATCTTTGATATGGAGTCTGCAGTGACTCTGGAAAGGCATGAAGCGTAATGGGATTTGAACGTCATAAAACCAACCTGATTGAATGGTTCCATTTTGAGAATCCAAGAACCGGATCTCCCAGAGATACGGCGGTTCTGCTCCTGGGCGAGAAAGAGGACACAGAGTTTTTTGCGGAATTTCTGAAAACGCGTGTGACCAGGCTCTCGGCGCGCCTGGATGATGCCAGCTATGACGCGATCATCATTCCGGTGCTGACGAGACGTGTGCTGCGTCTTTTCCAGGGCGACCTGACCCGTATGTTCCGTTCGCTTTCCGATACCTGGCTGAATGAGGGCGGAAGGATTTTCGTCGGCATTGAAAACGAAAAGGACATTGACCGGCTGGCTGGCGCGGAGAAATCCGGAGAGACACTGTATCTTAACCTGAGAACCTTAAAGACGCTCCGCGGGACACTCCGGGAGGCATATCCGGACAGTGCGGATATGCTGTATTTCCCGATGCCGGAGCTGGAAATGCCGATGTGCCTGTATTCGGAACAGCGTCTTCCGCAGCAGGGCGAGGAGGCAGCGCGTTATAACGGAATACTCGCAGACGGGCAGTTCCAGGATTTTGCCCCGGCTTATCTTTATGTGTTTGAGCCAGACAGATCAGGAGAAAATGCGGAAAAGAAAAAACGGGATCTTACGCCTGTCTATATCAAGTACAATTCCAGCCGGAAGCCGGAGTATGCCATCAAGACGCTGATTTTAAAGGATGATCAGGGCATACTGCATGTGCGGAAGGAAAGCCTCACAAGAGAGGCCAATCCGCACGTAGAGCAGCTTACCAAAAATGCGGCTGCAGTTGAGGCTGCCAATCCGGCGGTCAAGGTGCTGGCAGCGGAAGAGGTTAAAAAAACACGCGGACTGGGAGAGGAGCTCTCCTATATTCAGTATCCGTTTGTAAAAGGCAGGAGCCTTGCGGATATCCTCGCCGATATGATTCAGAAGGGAGAGGCGCCGGTAAAGGAAATACGCGAATCCATGGAGCTTGTGATCGGGGCTGCAGAGGGGACGGTCAATCCGGCCAATCTGGACGGACTTTTTTCCAATGTCCTGATGAACGGAGATGTCCTCACGCTGATCGACTGCGAATGGGTTTCCGCAGAGGACACGGAGGTGCGTTTCCTTGAATACCGTATGCTTAAATACTGGTATGAGGAATTTGCATCCAGGCTTTCTTACGGCAAAATGGATGATTTCCTGCGGCTTTTCGGCTTTACCATGAAGGAGAGCCAGCAGTATGCCGGGCAGGAGGAAAAGTTCCAGGAGCTGATCCACGGAGACGGTGCAGAGAGCAATGTATATGCATATCGGAAATCCCGGATGACGCTGGACAATTTCAGAGAGCTCAGGGATGCGAATGAAGACTGCCGGAAGCAGATTGCGTACCTTAAAAGCGAGGTTGCGGAGCGTGATGTTACTCTTAAAAAGGAACGTGAGGTATCCAGACTTACCCATGTCCATGTCAGCAATCTGGAAAATATCATCAGGATCCATGAGCGGGATATTGCAAACCTCCAGCATGATCTTGCCTATTTCCAGGCGCACCAGAATCTTTACTGTAAGCTGAAGGGGAGAATTGACAGTAAATACACGCAGCATTTCCCGGTCGGAAGCAGAAAAAGACGGATCATGGGCTATATAGGCCGCACACTGCTCCATCCGGGCAGGATGCTGCCGATGTACTTCTCGGCGGACGGAAGAAACCGGATTCATGGCGATTTCCATGTTTCTCCGGAATATCCGGCAACCGGAAAGCTGCATTTTGAAAAGACAGAGACGCCGCTGGTGAGCATTGTTCTGCCGTGCTACAACCAGATCGCCTATACCTATCAGTGCCTCAGAAGCATCTATGAGCATACGGACCCGGCAAAGACACCGTATGAAATCATCATCGCAGATGATGTTTCCACAGATGCCACAAGAGAGATCAACCTTTACGCGGACAATCTGGTGATTGCAAGAAACAAGGAAAACCAGGGTTTCCTCAGGAACTGCAACCAGGCGGCTGCGATTGCCAGAGGACAGTATATTTTCTTCCTGAACAACGATACAACCGTAACCGACGGCTGGCTTGAGAGTCTGGTATCGCTGATCAGCTCGGATCCGTCCATCGGCATGGTCGGCAGCAAGCTGGTTTACCCGGACGGACGGCTGCAGGAGGCCGGCGGCATCATCTGGTCAGACGGCTCCGGCTGGAATTACGGGCGTCTCGGTGATCCGGCAGATCCGGAATACAATTATGTAAAGGATGTGGATTTCATTTCCGGCGCCGCGATTATGATCCGGACCTCGCTCTGGCAGGAAATCGAGGGCTTTGATGTAACCTTTGCACCGGCTTACTATGAGGATGTGGATCTCGCCTTTGAGGTAAGGCGCCATGGCAGGAGAGTTGTCTACCAGCCGGCATCCGTAGTTGTACATTATGAAGGCGTTTCCAACGGCACCGATACCGGTGGCACGGGACTGAAGCGCTATCAGGTGGTGAATCAGCATAAATTCTGTACGAAATGGGAGGAGGAGCTGAAGCACCAGAGCGTCAATACCGGAAATCCGAATCCGTTTAAGGCAAGGGAGCGCGGACAGAACAGTCCGTACGTGCTTTTTGTCGAGCACTATGTGCCGACCTGGGATAAGGATGCCGGCTCAAAGCTGGACTATCAGTATATTCAGCTTCTGCTTTCCAAGGGCTTCCGCATCAAGTATCTGGGAGATAATTTCCAGCACGAGGAGCCGTATACCTCGCTGCTGGAACAGATGGGTGTTGAGGTTCTGTACGGACCGAAATATGAGAGCGGCATCTGGGACTGGATCACAAAGAACGAGTCCATGATCAATATTGCCTATCTGAACCGCCCGCATATTGCGGCCAAATATATTGACTTCCTGCGCGAGAACACCAATATCAAGATTATTTTCTTCGGCTGTGATCTGCATTCGCTGCGGGAGATGCGCGAGTACAAGGTGACCGGGGATGAAAAGATCCTGGAGGATGCGGAGTACTGGAAGAGCGTGGAATACTCCGTCATGCGCAAGGCAGATATGAGCTATTATCCGTCTCTTGTGGAGGAACAGGTCATCAAAGCAGAGGATCCTGCGATCCGGGTAAAGGCCATTACAGCCTTTATCTATGCAGAGAAGGCAAAGATCCTCGACAATTATGCAGAACGGGAGGGACTCCTGTTTGTCGGAGGCTTCGGGCATCCGCCAAACAAGGACGGCGTCATGTGGTTTGTGCAGTCTATCTATCCGGAGATCCGCAAGGCACTGCCGGATGTCACATTCCGGATTGTCGGCTCGCATGTGGATGAGGAAATCCAGGCGCTTGACGGCAGGGACGGCATTTCTGTACTGGGCTTTGTATCGGATGAGAGACTGGCGGCACTTTACCAGGAGAACCGCATTGTGGTTGTTCCGCTCCGCTTCGGTGCCGGCATCAAGGGCAAAGTTGTGGATGCGCTTTACAATGGCGCAGCCGTTGTAACGACTTCCGTAGGTGCAGAGGGAATCACGAATGCAGCGGATGTCCTTAAAATTGAGGACAGCGAGGCGGATTTTGCAGCGGAGGTCATCCGTCTGTACAAGGATCCGGAGGAGATCCGGCGCATGTCCGGAAACGCAAGTGCATTTATCGAGAGAAATTATTCGCCGGAGGGCGCATGGAATATTATCCGTCCGGACTTTGAAACAGGAATAGAGGGAGAAAAATAATGAAAAAGGCATTGATCACAGGAATTACAGGACAGGACGGCTCTTATCTTGCAGAGCTTCTGCTGGAAAAGGGGTATGAGGTACACGGACTGATCCGCCGTTCCTCTGTTTCCACAACGGAGAGAATCAACCATCTGATTGCAGCAGGGACCATCTGCCTCCATGAGGGCGACCTCTCGGACTCATCCAGCATCATCCGGATCATCGGAGAAGTGCAGCCGGATGAAATCTACAACCTGGCAGCGCAGAGCCATGTACAGATCAGCTTTGACGCACCGGAATATACAGGCGATATCGATGCACTTGGTACGCTCCGGATCCTGGAGGCGGTACATATCCTCCATCTGGAAAAGAAGACAAGGATTTATCAGGCATCTACCTCGGAACTTTACGGAAAGGTAGAGGAGTGCCCGCAGAACGAGAACACACCGTTCCATCCCTTCAGCCCGTATGCGGTTGCGAAGCAGTATGCATTCTGGATGATGCGGGAGTACAGAGAGGCCTACGGCATGTTTGCCGCAAACGGCATCCTCTTCAACCATGAGTCGGAGCGGAGAGGCGATAATTTCGTAACCCGAAAGATCACCCTTGCGGCAGGGCGGATCGCGTGCGGACTGCAGGATCATCTGGAGCTCGGGAATCTGGATTCCAGACGAGACTGGGGCTATGCCAGGGACTATGTGGAGTGCATGTGGCTGATCCTCCAGCAGGCAGCGCCGGATGACTTTGTTATAGCAACCGGCGTGCAGCATACCGTGAGAGAGTTCACAGAGCTTGCCTTCCGGCATGACGGTATCGAGCTCGAGTGGAGAGGCAGCGGCATGGATGAAAAGGGCTATGACAGGAAGAGCGGCAGGATGCTGGTATCCGTGAACAAAGCGTGGTATCGTCCGACCGATGTTGTAAATCTCTGGGGAGATCCGACCAAGGCAAGAACGGTTCTTGGCTGGAATCCGCTGAAAACCAGCTATGAGGAGCTCTGCAGTCTGATGGCAGAGCATGATCTTAAGATTGCAAAGAGAGAAGCAGGAATACATGAATAAGGCATTCATATTTGGCATCGGCGGCTTTGTCGGGAAATACCTCTCAGAGGAGCTCGCTGCACATGGCTATACGGTAAGCGGCTCAGATATCCGGCGGACAGAAAATGTCCTTCCGGAGGTCCGGTTCTCCCCATGCGATATCCTGGATACTGCGGCGGTCAGAGAACTGCTCCTCGCAGAGAAGCCGGACTGCATCATCAATCTTGCAGCGATCAGCAGTGTCGGTGCATCCTGGAAAATGCCTTCTGCGACGGTGTCCGTGAATGTAGTCGGGGCGCTCAATATCCTGGAGGGGGCACGTGCACTGGATCCGATGCCGCGGGTTATGTTTATCGGCTCGAGCGAGGAGTATCAGCCGTCCGTGCAGGCTGTATCCGAGGATACGCCGCTTTCCGCCAATAATCCTTACGGGATTTCCAAGATGACCCAGGAAAAGTTTGCAGAGATCTACCGGCAGCGGTTCGGGATGCAGATATATTACGTCCGTCCTTTCAACCATACCGGCATCGGACAGCGGGACAGCTTTGTGCTTCCGAGCTTCTGCAGGCAGGCGGCGGAGATCGAGCGTTCCGGGAAGCCGGGCGTCATCCATGTCGGGAATCTGGCTGCCAAAAGAGATTTCGGGGATGTCCGGGATGTGGTCAGAGCCTACCGCATGATCATTGAGAGCGAAGACTGCACAAAGGTCTATAACGTCGGCTCGGGGGAAGCTTACAGTCTTTCTGAGCTGCTGGAGTATATCATTTCCCTCAGCAGCCGGAAAATCGAGATTTCCGTTGATGCGGACAAATTCCGTCCGGTCGATACGCCGGTGGTCCTCTGCGACCATCGCCGGATTTCCGCGGAGCTTGGCTGGCAGCCGGAGCACAGTATCTTTGAAACCTTAAAGGAAATGTTTCTGTATTACAGGGATCACCCGGAGAAATGAAAAATGAGCAGTAGCAGTACAAAGCATATTTTTGCAGTGGCGGCCTACGGGGAATCTCCTTATCTGCCGGCACTGCTGCATTCGCTTAAGATGCAGACAAAGGAGAGCCGGGTGATCATCTGCACGTCTACGCCGAACCGCTATATTACCAGGCTGTCGGCGCAGTACGGTTATCCGGTCTATGTGCATGACGGGCCGCACGGTCTTAAGAATGACTGGAATTTTGCCTACGAAGAGGCGGCAAAGCTGGCACCGCTTGTGACTATAGCCCACCAGGATGATCTTTATTTTCCGGATTACACCAAGGCACTTCTTTATGCGGCAAAGTGTTATCCGGATCTTTCTGTTTTCTGCTGCCGTTATGATTCCATTGATGCGGAAGGCAATACCATCTCCGGCAAGGCCGAGTCCGTGAAGCGGCTCCTCCGGCTTCTGCTGCGGGATCATGCGCATGCGGACAGAATCGCTGTCAAGCTGAGCGCGCTCAGGTGGGGCAACGGGATCGGCTGTCCGACCTGTACCTACAGGGCGGAAGCATGCGGGCAGCCGCTGTTTCAGAATGACTACAGGTTTGTGATTGACTGGGATACGCTGGTGCGGCTTGCCAGACTCCCGGGCAGATTCATCTGTATCGAGAAGCCGCTCATGGCCTACCGGATCCACAGCGGTGCGGAAACCATGCGGAATATCGAGAATCACAACCGGGAGAAGGAAGAATATGAGATGTTCCGGAAGCTGCACACAAAACCTGTGGCAAAGCTTCTGATGCATTTTTACAGAAGGGCATACAGTGCTTATGAACATGCGTAAAACAACCGGTCAGATCATCAGTCGGCAGGATGCG
>CAZPEW010000027.1:0-8447 GCA_964585695.1 uncultured Lachnospiraceae bacterium | reverse complement strand
TCCATATCAAGGCGCTTTACACAGATGATCTCTATACCTGGTCCTGCTACGGAGAGCAGAATTTCTGGGAATTTGCATTTCCGTTCCGGACCTCAAGCCGTTTCCGCCCGGTCTACTGGACGGCAACCTTCCTCGAGATGATGATCATCCGGACGCATATCAGCTGGTTTGTCCCGGTGAATATCATTCTGAATGCGGGGATTGCGCTTACGCTTTATATCATGGCAAAGCGGCTTTCGAGGAGCTTTCCGGCAGCGCTTCTTACCGGCAGCCTTTTCCTCATTTCGCGTTTTGCCTATTATCAGATCGGGCAGGCGCTCGGGCTTCTGGAAACCATGGCGCAGTGGATGGCACTGATGGTACTCTGGTTTCTGTACAGCTTTATCAACGCACGGAAGCAGCCGTTCAGGAAACCGGATGCGAATGCTTCCGTGAGCAGCGATCTGATGAGCCGCAGCAGAACGGCAGCCGCCGGGAGGCAGGGAGTACGCTGGTTTTATTATGCCTGCATCATGTATTTTATCCTTGCGTTTACCCATGAGCGCTATGTCGGACTGCTTCCGCTGTTTTATCTTGCGCTTCTTTTTACGGAGACAGCACCCGGCATACGGAAATGGAAGCTCTGGCTTCTGCCGGCTGCGGATTTTGCAGTGATTTTCCTGATCCGCCGTATCATGATCGGACAGGCACTGCCGGCAGGCACCGGCGGGACAGAGGTGACGGATACTTTCCATCTCGGGCAGGCACTTTCCTTTGCGGTAAACCAGGTGCAGTATATTTTCGGCGTCAATATCGGACCTTCCTATCTTTCCGGTATTACCTGGAAGGACTGCGCACCCTATATCCATTATCTGGTATATGCATCCTGGCTGCCGCTTGCGGCGGTTGCAGTGACGTTTGTGACGGTGTCCGTCCGGAAGGCACTGATCAGCCGGCAGTGGACCGGCAGCAATCTTCTGTTCCTTATGTTTATTGCACTCTGCATCGGCTGCTCCTCGGTTACGATCCGGGTGGAAATGCGCTGGGTCTATGTGAGCTATTCGGCATCGCTTCTGTACCTTTCCTACATGCTCGGCGTGATCCGCAGAGCACTTGGCAGCAAAGCTGGCAGATGGATCGCGGCAGCAGCATTCGGACTGTATTTCCTCCTGATGGCACCGGTGGAAAAGTATTACAGAACCTATTACAGCCAGATCTATTTCTGGGAGGATCAGGACCGGATGAACTCGCTTTATGACGAGACCATCGGAAAATACGGAACGGACGGCGTACTTGGAAAACAGGTTTATATTATCGGAAATACCTACAAGATGACGGACTTCTATGCCCGCACTTTTTTCAAGGTCTTTGACCCGGCAAAAACCGGACAGGGGACCAGAATCAGTTTCGCAGAAACAAAGGCGGATCTCCCGGCAGCGGCGGATGCGCAGAATTCCATCGTTCTGATGGAGGTACCGGAGGCAAGAGGATATCAGGATGTCACAGAGGAAGTGCTCGGAAAGTAAAAAAACAGCATATCCGGCCCATGGTCCGGTACAGGCAGTCCGCAGCGCCGGAAACAGGCGCCCGGGTATCTGCCCGTGGCTTCTGAGCCTTCCGGGTGCGCTCTTTCTTTTATGGTATATAAAGGGAGCGGCGGAGGATGTGGTCTACTCGGATTATATCCGGCTGGTGAATGCCTACCTCCCGGATCCGCTCCGGCCGTCCTTCTTTTTTACGCCGGATATCCTGACACGGATTCCGATTACCTATCTGTTCCGCTGGATCAATGTTGTTCTGTTTCACTACTCGCTGACCTTTGACCGGATACTGGGTGCGGCAGGTCTTGTGTGTCTCTCGGTGACGGTTCTGAGATATGTCCTCCGGGAACGTCTCGGTGTGCCGGCGGCTGTCAGTGTGTTCCTTATTATTTTCAGTCTGAATAAATGGGAAATGCTCCTGAATGGGTCCGGCTATGCGCATTTCCTGGCGTTCGCGCTGTTTTATTTCCACTTTTATCTCATGGAAAAGCTGTATACCGGTACGGCGGGTGCACAGGACAGGCGGCTTCTTTATGTGCTTCCCTGGATCGGACTTCTTACGGCGGGACCGTATCTGGCTGTTTACAGTATTGTGCTGCTTCTGGCATTCGCATTCATGCGGGTGAGCGGAAACCGCAATGCATCGCACCGGAGTCTTTTTATGATGACGCTGTCTGCAATACTTCCGCTCTGCCTGTATTTCCTCAGCAACCATTATGCGGAATACGAATATGCGGGTGCGGCGGATGTCTCGCTCTTTTCTGTTCTGACAGGACAGGCAGGCTTCAGCCTGCACTTCCTCCTCAACGGCTTTGCATCGATGATCCTTGGCGGAGAAACGCTGGAACGGCTGCTTGGAAACGGGACACTCAGCTATACGCTGATTTATGTGCTCGGAGCATTCGCGGCTTTTACCTATGTACTGGCGGCAGTTCTTTACTTTAAAGGACAGCTGTACCGGATCACGGTTTTTCCGATGCTGCTGCTCCTGCACGGGCTCGGCAATCATGCGATTGTATTCCTTTCCCGGTATATTTTTCTGAAGGAAACCTATGCCTGGCAGAGCAGGTATGCGCTGCAGTATGAGAGCGCTGTGCTGGGTGCGGTTCTGATCTTTTTCCTGTATGTGCGGGAGAGGAAGAGGACGAAGCGGGATGCAGAACCGCGGACGGCCTCTGCAGCAGTTTTGCTGGCGGCGGTTCTTACGTTGACCTTCCTTCTCGGAAACTGCTATACTACCTGTGATGAGATTGTAAAAATGCCGTACCGCGAGGCGCATTTCCGCGAAATCAGAGAGGCGGCGCTGAACTATACGGCACTGGATGACGAAACATTGCAAACAGAATTTGAATACCGGCATGATGCAGCACTCATCCGCAAGGCGCTGGCTTTGCTGGAGGAGTCGCATCTGAATGTTTATTACGAGCATGCACCGGCAGAGGCTGCAGCGGCAGGTGCTGCAGCAGAAGGTGCGGAAAAAAGAGAGGCGGCATAATGAAAGTACTGATACTTGCAGGAGGACTTGGAACAAGGATTTCCGAGGAATCGCATCTTAAACCGAAGCCGATGATCGAGATCGGGGAGATGCCGATTCTCTGGCATATCATGAAGTACTATTCTTCCTACGGCTATAATGAATTTATCATTCTGGCAGGCTACAAGCAGTATGTGATCAAGGAATTTTTTGCGAATTATTTCCTGCACAACTCGGACATCACGTTCGATCTTTCCAACAATGAGATGGAGGTACACAACAATTTCTCGGAGAACTGGAAGGTGACCATCGTTGATACCGGTCTCAATACCATGACCGGCGGACGTGTCCTGCGGGTAAAGGATTATGTCGGGAACGAGCCGTTCATGCTGACCTACGGAGACGGCGTTGCTGATGTGGATCTGGACGGACTGCTCCGGTATCATCAGGAGCATGGCAAAACAGCCACCATTACGACCGTAAACATTGCCCAGCAGAAGGGTGTCCTGGATGTCACGCCGGATGGCAGAATCCGTTCTTTCCGGGAAAAGGAAGTAAAGGACGGGGCCACCATAAACGGAGGTTTCATGGTATTTAATCCGGAGGTTTTCCGTTATTTAAAGGATGATACGACGATTCTTGAGCAGGATCCGATGCACCAGATGGCATCAGACGGAGAGCTGATGGGCTTCTATCACGGCGGCTTTTGGCAGTGCATGGATACACAGCGCGAGAAGCGGCTTCTGGAAACACTTTGGAGCGAGAACCGGGCACCGTGGAAGAGATGGTAAAAAAGATGAAATTTGAGGAACTTGAACAGTTTTATAAAGGCAGGAGAGTTTTTATCACAGGGCACACCGGCTTCAAGGGCAGCTGGCTGAGTCTCCTGCTTCTGATGCTGGGAGCGGATGTATACGGCTATGCACTTAAGGCACCGACAGAGCCGGATCTTTTTTCCATCCTCAGGCTTCCGGAGAGGATGCATCATACCATCGGCGATGTCCGGGATTTTGAGGCACTGAAAAAAGCATACAATGCAGCAGAGCCGGATGTGGTTTTCCATCTTGCGGCGCAGCCGATCGTACGGGATTCCTATAAATGGCCGCGGGAAACCTATGAAACCAATGTCATGGGGACGGTCAATCTCCTGGAAACGATGCGTCTTTATCCGACTGCAGAGAGCTTTCTGAATGTGACGACCGATAAGGTCTATGAGAACAATGATCTTCCGATGCATGCTTTCCGTGAGGATGAGAAGCTGGACGGCTTTGATCCGTATTCCAACTCCAAATCCTGCTCGGAGCTTGTAACGCACTCCTACCGGAAAGCATTTTTCGGAAATGGCGCTTCCGCGGGGGATACAGCGGCGGGCATGGCCGGAGAGCTTCCGCTGCAGATCTCGACCGCGCGTGCAGGCAATGTGATCGGCGGCGGTGATTTTGCGAATGACCGTATCATCCCGGACTGTGTCCGTGATACGATCACCGGAAAACCTGTGCATGTCCGGAACCCGTACTCTACAAGGCCTTACCAGCATGTTCTGGAGCCGCTTTCTGTGTATATGATGATCGCAATGCAGCAGGTCAGAGAACCAGGATGTGCAGGCTGTTACAATGTAGGTCCGGATGAGTCGGATGCCATCACAACCGGTGAGATTGCCGGTCTTTTTGTAAAATACTGGGGCGGTACGGCCACCTGGATCAGCCAGGCCGAAAAAAACGCACCGCATGAGGCAAGCTATCTCAGACTTGACTGCAGCAGACTGAAGGAAACATTCGGCTGGAAGCCGGTCTGGCATGTGGAGGAAGCCGTCCGTGCTGCTGTGCTCTGGTACAAAGCCTGGCATGAGGGACAGGAAATGACTTCCGTTACGGAGCAGCAGATCCGGGATTTCTTTGCATGACAGTTCCGGGATATTCATTCAACCGGATATTCATTCAATCATAAGGAGACCAAATATGTCGCAGATGTCAAATGAAGAAAAAGAGGCACGGCAGCAGATTCTTGACCTTGTTGCCGAATATGCAGAAAAATACAAGAAGCAGAATACAGAGTTTCATGAGGGCGACCGCATTCCGTATGCATCCCGTGTGTATGATGGGAAGGAAATGGTCAACCTTGTAGACTCCGCACTGGAATTCTGGCTGACAGCAGGCCGCTACACGGATCAGTTTGAGCGTGCATTCGGGAAGTACCTCGGCGTAAAATATGTGAGTCTTGTAAACTCCGGATCCAGTGCAAACCTCCTTGCGTTTGCAACGCTGACAAGTCCGCTGCTCGGAGAGCGGAGGATACGCCGCGGAGATGAAGTGATCACAGTGGCGGCAGGATTTCCGACGACGGTTACACCGATGATCCAGTACGGTGCGGTTCCTGTATTTCTGGACGTTACGATTCCGGGATATAATATTGATGTGACACGTCTGGAGGAGGCTCTTTCCGACAGAACCAAGGCAGTCATGATAGCCCATACGCTGGGCAATCCGTTTGACCTCAGGGCAGTGAAGGAATTCTGCAGCCGGCACGGACTTTTCCTTGTAGAGGACAACTGCGATGCGCTGGGTTCTACCTATACAATGGACGGGGAGACCCGTTTTACCGGCACCATCGGAGACATCGGAACAAGTTCCTTCTATCCGCCGCATCATATGACGATGGGCGAGGGAGGTGCTGTCTATACTTCTGATCCCAGACTGCACCGGATCATCCGTTCCATACGTGACTGGGGGAGAGACTGCTGGTGCGCACCGGGCCGCGACAATACCTGCGGACACCGCTTTGACGGACAGTACGGAGAGCTTCCCAGGGGATATGATCACAAATATGTATATTCGCATTTCGGCTATAACCTGAAGGCAACCGATATGCAGGCAGCAGTCGGTGTTGCGCAGCTGGAAAAATTCCCGGGCTTTGCCGAGAAAAGAAGACATAACTATGCATACCTCCGGGAGCTGCTTTTACAGGGCGGGGCCGAGGAGAAAATGATACTTCCGACAGCAACGGAGCATTCAGATCCGAGCTGGTTCGGCTTCCTGATGACCTTGAAGGAAGGAACAGACCGGGAGAGAACCGTCCGCTATATTGAGGATCACGGGGTTCAGACGCGGATGCTTTTTGCCGGCAATCTGATCAAGCATCCTTGCTTTGACGAGATGCGGAAAAGCGGCGAGGGCTATCGTGTTGCCGGTACGCTGGAAAATACGGACCGCATCATGGAGCACAGCTTCTGGGTAGGTCTATATCCGGGTATGACGGATGAGAAGCTCGCCTACATGGCAAGGATCATTCTTGAAGCAATCCGGCTGTAAGAACGGAAAGCCGCACTGCATTTCCGGAGGACAGAATTTAAAAACAGGGCTTAATGACAGACTTTACAGACAAGCCTTAAAGACAGGCTTCAGAGACAGAACCATGGAAAGCGAATGTGAAATGGAGAAAAACAGGATGGAAAACAAGGACTGGGAATCTGACCTTAAAAAAATACATCAGGCAAATCTTCTGGTGCTCCGTGAGATCGACCGTATCTGCAGAAAGCATCATATTACCTATATGCTGGATGCAGGGACGCTTCTGGGCGCGGTGCGGCATAAGGGCTTCATTCCGTGGGATGACGATGCCGACATTGTATTCCGGAGAGAGGAATATGAGAAGTTTGCTGCTGCAGCGGATGCCGAGCTTCCCGAAAGCATGCAGCTGATCCGGCAGACGGATTATCAGGACGGCAAAGCCTTTTATGATTTCACGCCGCGGATTATCTATAAAAAATCCAGACGGCATGCAGCAGATGACCAGGACCAGGTTTTTTACGAGGGAAAGCTCAATCATCTCTGGGTGGATCTTTTTATTCTGGATCGTCTGCCGGATTCTGCCGGCGGAACGTGGCGCTGCAAGTTCCGGCAGAAGGTCGTTTACGGGCTTGCCATGGCGCACCGGAGGACAGTAGACTACAGCAGATACCATGGACTTACCTGTCTGCAGGTCAGGGTGCTGGCCGCTGTCGGAAAATGTTTCCCGATGCCGTTCCTTTTCCGGCTGCAGGATCGCTGGGCGCGTGAATATACAGACCGCTGCAGAAAGAGCGGGAAAATGACGAAGTGCTCCTATTTCTCCAACTATCAGCCGGATTTCCAGTACTGTACGGTGGAAAACAGCTGGGAGGAGCCGGTGATAGAGTTCTCGTTTGAAGGAGAGCAGTTTACCGGACCCAGAAACTGGGACAAGGTGCTCCGGATGCTCTATGGAAATTACCGGAAGCTGCCGCCTGTGAGTCAGCAGGTGCCGACGCATTCGGGGAGAGAAATCGAGGTTCTGGACTAGGCATTCTCCGGAAGACGCTGCAGGAACCGGAAGGAAATCCGTCTGCGGATTTCTGCGGAGAGCGGCGCTGCCGGAAAGGATTTGGGGGACAGCATGAAATTACTGAGTGTTGTGGTATCTGCCTACAATGAGGAGGCAGGGCTGCTGGAATTTTATAATGTTACGAGCGGCTATCTTAAGGAACTGCAGAACAGCGGCTGGGAGTATGAGCTTGTTTTTGTGAATGACGGATCCCGGGACGGAACCGGCAGCATCATACGGGAGCTCGCGCTCGAGGACAGCGCACATGTGCGTTTCCTTGACTTCTCGAGGAACTTCGGACATGAGGCAGCCATGACCGCCGGTCTGGACTATGCCTCCGGGGATGCAATTGTCTTTATGGACGCAGATCTGCAGCATCCGCCCAGGTATCTCAAGGAAATCACGGAAAAGTTTGAGGAGGGCTATCAGGTTATTTCCATGGTCCGCACGAGAAACCGGACGGCAGGACTCATCAAGAATATCACCTCCGGCGGTTTCTACTGGCTCATCAACAAGCTTTCCGATGTGCATTTTGAGCCGAATGCCTCTGACTTTTTTGCGGTGTCCAGGAACGTGCAGACGGTTTTAAAGCAGAATTACCGTGAGAAAATCCGTTTCCTCCGCGGCTATGTGCAGAATGTCGGTTTTAAAAAGACGACGATTGAATATGAGGCTGCGCCGAGAGTGGCAGGAGAAAGCCATTATTCCATCCGGAAGCTTTTTACTTTTTCCATGAATACCATTATGTGCTTCTCCAATGTGCCGCTTAAGATGGGTATCTATGCAGGACTTTTTTCCGGACTCCTCGGCCTTATAGTACTGATCTATACACTGGCGACCAGAAACGGCGCACCGAGCGGCTATGCCACAATCGTTGTTTTTCTGTGCTTCATGTTCTCGGTCCTCTTTTTTGTAATCGCCGTAATCGGCGAATACATCTCGGTTCTGTTTGAGGAACTGAAGGACCGTCCGATTTATATCGTTTCGGATGCCGTAAATTTTTCCGTACATGAAAAAAAGGAAGAGAAGAATATCTAAGGAAAACAGAAGAATATTCTATTTTATAAAAAACGCTCCTTTGTTAATATTACAACAACATCAGCAGAGAAAATCTG
>CAZPEW010000026.1:2556-16925 GCA_964585695.1 uncultured Lachnospiraceae bacterium | reverse complement strand
AGAAAATATAACGATAAAGCAGTATATTTATAGCAGGTTGAAATATTACAGGCAAGAAAAGGAGCGGTTATGATGAAATATGAAGATAACAGGATGAGTGACATTCGCATTGCATATATCGGAGGGGGATCCAGAGGCTGGGCATGGACATTTATGACAGATCTCGCCATGGAAGAGCAGATTTCAGGCACGATCTGTCTGTATGATATTGACAGATCCGCAGCAGAAAAGAACAAGCTGATCGGAGACCGTCTGATGAAGCAGCCGGGGGCCAGAGGCAAGTGGGCGTTTGAAGTCTGCGGAAGTCTCCGCGAGGTGCTGACCGGTGCGGATTTCATTGTGATTTCCATTCTGCCGGGGACTTTTGATGAGATGTCATCCGATGTGCATCTTCCGGAGCGGCTTGGCATTTATCAGTCGGTGGGAGATACAGCCGGTCCCGGCGGCATGATCCGTGCGCTCCGTACGATTCCGATGTACGTGGAGATTGCAGAGGCCATCAAGGCATATTCGCCGGATGCCTGGGTTATCAATTATACAAACCCGATGTCTCTCTGCGTAAAGACGCTGTATGAGGTATTTCCGGAGGTCAAGGCATTCGGATGCTGCCATGAGGTATTTGGTACGCAGAAGGTTCTGAAGGGAATCTATGAGGAGGAGACGGGGAAGGAGATTCCTGACTGGCATGATATCCATGTGAATGTTGTCGGGATCAACCATTTCACCTGGTTTACGGAGGCTTCATACGGCGGAACAGACCTTTTCCCGGTTTACCGCGGATATATCGACAAACATTTTGCAGAGGGTTTCCAGCTCTCCGGTGATAACTGGATGAATTCTTCCTTCCAGTGTGCGCACAGGGTAAAGATGGATCTGTTCAGGCGCTTCGGCTGGATTGCCGCTGCCGGCGACCGGCATCTGGCGGAATTTATGCCGGGAGATGAATATCTGAATGATCCGGAGACGGTAACTTCATGGAAATTCGGACTGACCAGTGTGCAGTGGCGGAAGGATGACCTTGCAAAGCGTCTTGCACGTTCTGCGCGTCTTGCAGACGGTACGGAGGAAATCGAGCTGAAACCGACCGGTGAGGAGGGAATTCTGCTCATAAAGGCACTCTGCGGTCTCGGAAGATTTATCAGTAATGTAAATATCCCGAATACTGCGCTGCAGATTCCGAATCTCCCTGCGGATGCTGTTGTGGAAACCAATGCGGTCTTTGCAAGAGACAGCATCCGTCCGGTCTTTGCCGGTGCGGTAAAGGAGGATATCCGCAGGCTGATTCTCCCGCATGTCGAGAACCATGCGCGGATCCTCAAGGCAGCGAGAACCTGTGACCGGGAGCTGGTAACAGAGGCATTCATGCATGATCCGCTTGTCAAAGGCCATAAACCGTCCGAGCTGCAGGTCCGTTCGCTTGTAAACGATATGATTGCCAACACGCAGGCTTATCTTCCGGAAGGATGGAAGTAACCCGGCGGCAGACCTTTTTACAGGAGATGATCAAAATGTCCGGATTGTCAACTGCCATATCGAGACGGCGGATGACTGCATTGTTTTAAAGACCTCGGGTGCCTACAGGTCATACGGGCCGACGGAGAATGTGGTGATCAGCGGCTGTACGCTGGAATCCACAAGCGCCGCCGTTAAATTCGGCTCGGAAAGCGAGAGCGATTTCCGGAATATCATTGTGAATAACTGCTGTATTTACAGGACAAACCGTGCAGTATCTTTCCAGCTCCGGGATGAGGGCAATATTGAAAATGTGGACATCGGAAATCTGAATATCGAGACCAGAGCCTTTTCGGAGCATTACTGGGGACAGGGAGAGGCAGTCTGCATGACAGCCGTTCCGCGGCATACCGGCGGCAGGACCGGAATAATCCGGAAGGTCCGGATCCACGATCTGAATATCCGCGGCGAATGCGGGATTTTCCTCTGCGGCAATGAAGCGCAGCCGATTGAGAATACTGAGCTGAAGGATATCACGATGACACTGGCAAAAACCTCCCGCTGGCCGGCAGATGGCTATGATTTAAGGCCGTGTGACGGAGAGAGCTTTTTAAAGACAAAGATCTACGGTGTTTATGCGGACTATACAGACGGGCTTACGCTTTCCGCACTGCATATTTCCGCGGAGGATTCCTTCCTGCCGTATTACGGCGGTACGGTTTTTACCGGCTCGCACTGCAAACAGTAAAAGAAAACCAGGCCTCATGCTTTACTACTCGATTCGACCGGATTATGTTATGATGGATCAGAAGAACGGAAAGTCCGGAAAGCGGTAAAGGGAGGCTTTATGTCAGTACAGTTTGTTTTCGGCGCAAGCGGCGCCGGCAAAACCGAATATCTCCTGCGGAAGGTGCTTTTGGAAGCGGCACAGGATCTGCGGAAGGATTTCTATTTTATAGTGCCGGAGCAGGACACACTTGGGATGCAGCGGAAGGTTACCGCGCATCCGCTGAATACAGGACGCGGGATCCTGAATGTGGATGTGCTTAGTTTCCGGCGGCTTGCCTACCGTGTTTTTGAGGAACTGAATGTAAGAGATCTCCGGATTATCGATGATATGGGTAAAATCATGATTCTCCGCAGGGTTTCCGGAGAGGTCAGGGAGGAGCTCAGCGTCTACCAGCGGCAGCTTGACAAGCCGGGATTTCTGTCGGAGCTTAAATCCCAGATTTCCGAGCTGTACCAGTACAAGGTGCAGCCGGAGATGATTGCGCTTGCCGCGGAAAAAACCGGTTCGCTGTATACCAGGGGCAAGCTCCGTGATCTTTCGCTTCTCTACAAAGCCTTCCGTGACTACATGGAGAAGCAGGGCTATATGACCGAGGAGGAACTGCTTGACCGGCTGTACCAGCTGCTGCCGGATTCCAGGCTCCTCAAAAATGCGGTTCTTGTATTTGACGGTTTTACCGGTTTTACACCTCTGCAGCTGGATATTCTCCGGGAGCTGCTGCCGGCAGCGTCGCGGATGTTTTTTGCGTTGGACGTAAGTGCGGACGAAACCGGTACGATCTATGAAAAAAAGACTGCGGAGGATCTTTTCTACCTGACTTCAGATACGGTCCGGAAGCTGACAAAGCTGTGCCGGGAAACAGGTACGGCACTCCTCCCGGCAGTGGATCTGAACCGCTATGATGCGGTGACCGGCAATGAGCGCAGCGCTGCGGAGCCGCTTCCGCGTTTCCGGAAGGCACCTGCACTTTCTGTCATTGAGAGGGAGCTGTACCGGTACGGAAGAAGCGTACAGGAAATTCCGGTGCAGCCGGATTCTGCGGCAGGAGATGCTGTGGAAATCTGGGAAGCGTCGGATTTAAGGATGGAGCTTACGGCCATCGCAGGTGAGATCGAGCGTTCTGTCCGGGAGGAGAAGCTCCGGTATCAGGATTTCGGTATCATTCTGACAGATCCGGAGAGCTGCCGGGATCTGGTATTCCAGGTATTTGAGGAAGCAGAGATTCCGTATTTCCTGGATGATCCGGCGGATCTTATGCATTCGCCGTATGCGGAGACGATCCGTGCGGCACTGGAGGCGGTGGACAGGAATTTTACCTTTGATGCGGTGCTCCGGTATCTGCGTGCTCTACCGCGCGGGACAGATGCGGAAAACAATGAGATTGATCTTTTTGAGAATTATCTGCGGGAAAGCGGCATTGCCGGCTGCAGCAGATATGATGGGAGAGCTTTAACGGACTTAAGGAAAAGCTGATCCGGCCGCTGCTTCTGATGCGTGAGGAGACAAAGGGAGCTGCGGCTGTTTCCGTGCGGGTGGAGGCCATCCGGAAGATGCTCGCGGCAGCCTCTGCAAAAGAGCTTGTCCAGGATGAAGTGGAGCGCCTCCGTGCAGAGGGTGAACAGAACCGTGCGGAGGAGATCCTCTGCGGAATTGATGCAGCAGACGCGGTGCTGGATAAGCTGGAAACGCTCCTCGGCGCGAATGCCGTCGGCAGGACGGAATTCCGGGATATCCTGGATGCGGGGCTTTCTGAGGCGTCGGTCCGGCTGATTCCGGCTACGCTGGATCAGGTTGTGATCGGGGACCTGATGCGTTCGCGCTTTTCCGGGCAGCGCAGATTTTTTATTGCCGGTGTTACCTCGGATGCCATTCCAAAGGCAGATACCGGTGTCCGGATCCTGAATGACCGTGACCGGAAGCTTTTTCTGGATGCAGGCATCATGCTTGCACCGGACCGCACGGAAAATGCGCTGATCCAGCGTTTTTATATTTACCGGGCGCTTCTGAATCCTTCGGAGCACCTGGTGATTTCCTATGCGCTCAGAGGCAGAAACGGAAAAGGCCGGAAGCCGTCCGGGCTGATCGGGACCCTGAAGGAGATTCTGCCGGGGCTGACTGTTAAGAAGCTCCGGAACACAAGTCCGATGCTCTGCACCCGGAAGGAAGCCGTACGGATGCTTGCAGAGGAACTGTCATCGCTCCCGGAGGGCCGGGAGGATCAGGAGGAGCATCGTGCAATGCTGCGCCGGCTGTCTGTACTGTACCGGGATCCGGAATTCCATACGGAGGCAGTGCAGCTTCTGTCGGCGGCCTTTACGCATTATACCGGAACCAGACTTGGCACAGGAATTGCGGAGGCTGTTTACGGCAAGGTTCTGACCGGCTCCATTACCCGCCTTGAGCTGTTTACAGGCTGTGCCTATGCGCATTTCCTGAAATACGGTCTCAGACTCGCGGAGCGGAAAACCTATGAGGTACAGGCATTCGACATCGGGAATCTGTACCATGCGGCGATTGAGCGGTGCTTCCGGATTGCAGAGGAGGAGAAACGGACCCTGCCGGATTATGATGAGGAAGCACTGGCGGCACTCGCCGCGAGATGTGTGGCGGAGGTTTCCGGGTCCTACGGAAACCGGATGATGATGGATACAGCGCGGAACCGTTATCTGGTACGTAAGGTCAGGGACATTACCAGAACGACGCTCTGGGCGCTGGCGGAACAGCTCCGGCGCGGGGATTTCAAGGTTGCGGCACTGGAAAGGGACTTTGATCTGGTGCGTGACGGCATCCGTCTTACCGGCAGGATTGACCGGGTGGACCGGTGCGTGGACCAGGACCGGATTTATGTCAAGGTCATCGATTACAAATCCGGCAGAACTGCCTTTGATCTGCAGAAAATCTACCACGGACTGCAGCTGCAGCTTGTGGCCTATATGAATGCAGCCATACAGCAGACATCGCTTCAGTATCCGGGTAAGGAGATACTTCCGGCGGCGATGTTCTATTATCATATCGATGATCCGGTTCTCCCCTATGATGCGGAAAGAACCGGTCCGGAAGCAGCGGAGGAGCGTCTGCGTCTCCTGAAGATGGACGGACTGGTCAATACGGATGCGGAGGTGGTAAAGCGTCTTGACCGGGATATCCGCAGGGAATCCGATATCATGCCGGTTGCGGTTAAAAACGGCATGGTGGATCCTGCCAGGAAATCCGTGGCTTCCACAAGGCGTTTCCGGGATCTTGCGGAATATGTGGACAGAAATATCGGGAAATATGCCGCGGAAATCAAGGCAGGTGAGATAGCGGTTCATCCTGTTCTGTACAAGCGGGATTCGACTGCCTGCACCTACTGTCCGTACCATGCGGTCTGCAAGTTTGACCCGCGGATTGAGGGATTTTCCTATCGGAATCCGGACAGCATGAAACCGGAGGAGATCTGGCAGAAAATATCACCGGAGGAGGAAGCAGGAAATGGCAATGAAGTGGACAGATGACCAGAGACAGGTCATTGAACATAAAGATGGGAATCTTCTGGTGGCTGCCGCGGCAGGCTCCGGCAAAACCGCCGTTCTTGTTGAGCATATCATCGAGAAGCTGACAGATGCGGAAAACCCGGTGTCCCTCTCGGAAATGGTTGTGATGACCTTTACCGAGGCGGCCGCTTCCGAGATGCGCGAACGCATCAAGCGGGCGATAGACGAGAAGCTGCGGGAGCAGCCGGAGAATGCGCAGCTGATCCGGGAGTCGGGCAACATTCAGAATACCGCGATCTCTACAATTGATGCGTACTGCAAGCGTCTGATCACGGAAAACTACGCTGTCATCAATCTGGATCCTTCTTTCCGCATTGCGGAGGAGGGTGAGCTTAAGCTGCTGAAAAGCGATACGATCCGGGAGCTTATGGATGAGTGTTATGAAAAAGGAGAGGATGACTTCCTGCGTTTTGTCGACAGTTTCTCGCACGGCAAAGAGGATGACGGCATCGGGGAACTGATTTTAAAGGTATACAGCAATGCAGAATCCAGTCCATGGCCTGAGGAGTACTTGCGCGCGCTCCGGCAGATGGAAACACCTGCGGAGGACAGTACTTCGCCCTGGGAGCAGTATCTGATGACGCTGCTCCGCGGCAGAACGGAGGACGACATCCAGGAGCTTATGTATGCCATATCAGTCAGCGAGGAGCCGGACGGGCCGGAGACCTATCTTGCGAATCTCCTGCCGGAGTGCAGGTCTCTTGAGAAACTCAGGGATACGGAGACACTGACGGATTTTGTCGGGGTGCTGTCCTCTGTACAGTTTGACCGGCTGAAATCTTCCCGGTCAGCAGGCAGGGAGCTTGCGGCAGCGGCGAGAAACAATGCAAAGGACGATATCGCGCTTATGAAAAAAACACTTGTGCTCCCAGATCCTCAGCTGCGCGGAAAGATGGAAGATGCCATCCGGGAGAGCATGGGTGTGCTGATTTCTCTTACAGAGGATTTTGCAGAGCGCTACCGTGCGGAAAAGGAGCGGCGTCATATGCTTGATTTTGCGGATCTCGAGCACAAGGCGCTGGAAATTCTCTACCAGGGAGAGGGGGATGACCGTCATCCGTCGCCGATTGCAGATGATTATGCGGGCAGCCTGAAGGAAATCCTCGTAGATGAATACCAGGATTCCAATTTTGTGCAGGAAGAACTGATCCGTGCACTCTCGGCGGAGCGCTTCGGCCGTCCGGATGTATTTCAGGTCGGAGATGTCAAACAGAGTATCTACAGCTTCCGGCTGGCGCGCCCTGACCTTTTCCTTAAAAAGTATCAGGATCCTGCATATCCGAGGGTGGAGCTTTCCAAAAACTTCCGGAGCCGTCCGGAGGTGCTGGATGCTGTGAATGATGTTTTTTTTGCGGTTATGCGGAAGGAAACCGGCGGTATTGATTATACGGAGGAAACCTCGCTTCATCTCGGTCGGGAAACGGAGGATTCCGGCAAAGCTGCAGACCGGAAGTCCGCGGATCATTCTGCGTCCGGATCCGGAATAAGCTTTCCGGAGGACTGCCGTGCAGAGCTCCTTCTGATGGAGATGGATGATCTTCCGGAGGGGGCAGGAGACCAGACGCTTCCGGACAAAACAGATGCCGAGGCGAGCCTTATTGCAAAGCGGATCCAGGCGCTTCATCAGGAGGGCTATCAGTATAAGGACATCGTCATTCTGATGCGTTCACCGGGCAGCTGGGGCGATACTGCGGTGGAGGTGCTCGGGCAGGAGGGCATTCCGGCGTACTGTGTCTCGAATGAAGGCTACTTCGGTACAGTGGAGGTAGAAACTGTACTGTCTCTGCTCAGTGTGATAGACAATCCGCGGCAGAGCATTGCGCTCGCGGCGGTTATGCATTCGCCGATTTACCGGTTTACGGATGAGGAGCTTGCGGAAATTGCGGCATCCTGCGGTACGCTGGAGGAGACTTTCCCGGGAGAGGAGCTTCTCAGGACACCGGCGGCAGATCCGGAAACGGTTCCCGGAGGTGAGCTTCCCGGAACACCTGCAGCGGATCAGGATTCTGCATCCGCAGGAGGATGCCCTGAAACACCGGCAGATCCGGAAACCGCAGACAGGGAAGAGGGAAGCCGGGTCGCGGCATTGCCGGCTGAGCTTGCGGAGAAGCTCCGGCGTTTCCGGGAGGATCTCCGGCATTTCCGCCGGATGGCACGGGTTTTAAGTATCCACGAGCTCCTCTACCGGATTTATGATGAGACCGGATATTACCATTATGCGGCGGCAATGCCGGCCGGAAAGCGCCGGAAAGCCAATCTGGATGCGCTGATTGATTCAGCGCTGTCCTTTGAGAAAACCTCCTACAAGGGACTGTTCGACTACATCCGCTATATCGAGAAGCTAAAGAAATATGATACCGACCAGGGCGAGGCCTCCGTCTTTTCAGACCAGGATGACCTCGTACGGATTATGTCCATACATAAATCCAAGGGGCTTCAGTTCAAGGTGGTCTTTGTTTCCGGAACCGGACGTCATTTTAACGTGCAGGATCTCTCGGACAAGATTCTGATCGATCCGGTGCTGGGGATTGCCTGCGACTATACAGATACGGAAAACAAGGTGCTGATTCCGTCCGTCAGGAAGCTTGCGATCCGTGAGAAATTAAGGAACGAGCAGCTTGGGGAGGAACTCCGGGTGCTCTATGTGGCAATGACAAGAGCAGAGGATAAGCTGATCCTGACCGGAACCGTTAAATCCTTTGACAGAACCGCCGCCAGATATCAGAGCGACCGGCCTTTGTCCGGCACAGCCATCCGGAATGCTTCCTCCATGCTGGACTGGATTCTGATGGCAGAGAGGAAATATCTGGGCAGCACCGGAACCGATACGCTGCGCGGTCCTTTCCGCATCCAGGTGATCCGGCTGTCCTCGATTTTTACGGAGGGCGAGGCTGCGCTTACCGGAACAGTTCTCCGCTCGGAGGCACTGATGGAGGAACTGCAGGCATTCCCTTCCGATGATCCGGAGGCGGATGTCCTCCGCAGACGTTTCACCTGGCAGTATCCGCATGCGGCAGCCGCAAAGCTGTTTCCGAAGCATTCGGTATCGGAAATCAAGGAAGCCGAGATCGAGCGGTTTGAGGAAAGCATCCGGAAACATACTGCAGAGGAAGGGGAAATGTCAGATAAGCTGCAGCGTTCCGGCAGCAGGAATGTGCACACACAGCCTGGTATCCGGATTGAGAATGCCGGTCCGGAGGATGAAGAAACGGACATTTTAAACAGGAAGTCCGGTGCGGCAGTCGGCGATGCCTATCATCATGTGCTGGCCCGCTATGATTACACAGGAGATCTTACGCAGCTTCCGGAGCTCATACCGGCGGCAGAGCTTGCGCTGATTCAGCCCGAGCGCCTGGAGACTTTCCTCAGGAGCCCTCTGGCAGCGCGCTTTAAAAAGGCGCAGGAAAGCGGATTCCTTTTCCGGGAGAAGCATTTCATGAAAGAGGTACCGTACAATTATCTTTTCAAGGACAGCGATATTTTGGAGCCGGTTCTCCTGCAGGGTGTTATTGATGCATTTTTCCTGGAGGGGGAGGAAATCGTGCTGGTGGATTATAAATCGGATCATGTGGACAGTGCGGAGCGCCTGATCGGCAGATACCGGGTCCAGCTGTCGCTTTATGCGGATGCGCTGGAAAAGATAAGCGGAAAAAGGGTAAAGGAAAAACTTCTGTACAGCATCCGTCTGGGACAGACCATAGAATGCTGAAAGGCAGCCGGAGCATTGCTCCGGCTGCCTTTTTACAAGGTATTTCCCGTCTTAAGTTTATTTCTCGTCCGAGATAATGATTTCCTGTGCATAAGGGAGGGTTTTGATCCAGTCGCAGAGCGTATGCCATTCTGCAAGCTTATGATCCTTCCTTGCATAGTAGATATTTACCAGTGTTTCGTAGTTCATGGAGATGGTGCGCATCTGGTTGTAGGAGCTCGGGAGAAGCTGGATCATATCATACCAGTCTTCCTTTTTTTTGCCGTCATTCAGATATTTCTGACGGATCCGCTCAAGCTCGTCAACGACACGCTGCATAAACGCCTCGGTTTCCGCTGTCATATGATCATGGGAGAAATCGTCTATGCTGAATTCCTTTGCGGCAATTTTATGCATTGTGGAGGTGGAATTGGAAACGGTTGCTACTTTATAGGTATCAAATTCCTTCCACCAGTACATCGGTGCGGTGATATCCACGCTGACAAAGATCTGGCGGATGAATTTGCGATGGTCGGAGCCGGCCTTCCGGAGACGGATGGCAAGGCTTAAATCATTCTCGCCCAGAATGTAGTTGCCTTTTTCATCATAATGAGAATCGGACCGTGCCCAGGAATTCATCGGATTGCGGGCGCCGCGCATAGCGTTTTCCAGGTTCATCACAGCAGTTCTTTCTAATATAATCATGGTTTTTCCTTTCTGTACAGCCAAAGTTCTTTTCATATCCTATCATAAAATGCAGAAGCGGGATAGACGGAAAACGCAGAAAAGAATGTTATGAAATTATCATAAACTTATCATAACTTGCTCTAAAATTGTTGCATTCAGTCATAAGCTTTGCTATAATGAATTCAGTTTGATAAATAATTAACACGTGGCGTTAACGCAATTGTGCGAGCCTGCGTGTTTATAAAAAAGGAGAGTACTGATATGGCAAGATTTACATTACCAAGAGACATTTATCATGGCAAGGGATCCCTTGAGTCACTTAAGAATCTTAAGGGCAGAAAAGCAATGATCTGCGTAGGCGGCGGTTCCATGAAGAGAAACGGCTTCCTTGACAGAGCAGAGCAGTATCTTAAGGATGCAGGCATGGAGGTTGAGCTCTATGAGGGCATTGAGTCAGATCCTTCTGTAGAGACAGTTATGAAGGGCGCTGCAGCAATGGAAAAGTTCCAGCCGGACTGGATCGTAGCAATCGGCGGCGGTTCACCGATCGATGCTGCCAAGGCTATGTGGATCAAGTACGAGTATCCGGAGAGCACTTTTGAGGATATGTGCAAGGTGTTCGGAATTCCTGAGCTCCGTCATAAGGCTCATTTCTGCGCTGTTTCCTCAACATCAGGAACTGCTACAGAGGTTACCGCATTCTCCATCATCACAGATTATTCAAAGGGCATCAAGTATCCGATCGCTGATTTTGAGATCACACCGGATGTTGCCATCGTTGATCCTGATCTTGCAGAGACAATGCCGCAGAAGCTGACAGCGCATACAGGTATGGATGCTATGACACATGCGATCGAGGCATATGTTTCCACAGCAAACTGCCCGTTTACGGATCCGCTTGCAATCTTTGCAATTGAGACAATCAAGAAGGACCTGATCAATTCCTACAACGGCGATATGGAAGCAAGAGACAGCATGCATTATGCACAGTGTCTTGCAGGTATGGCATTCTCCAATGCGCTGCTTGGCATTGTTCATTCCATGGCACACAAGACCGGCGCTGCATTTGCTGACTACGGTGCACATATCATTCACGGTGCTGCAAACGCAATGTATCTTCCTAAGGTAATCGCATTCAATGCAAAGGATGCGACAGCAAAGAAGAGATACGCGGCAATCTGTGATTATATCGGACTTCCTGGTGCAACAGATGATGAGAAGATCAAGAACCTGATCCAGATGCTCCGTGACATGAATGACAAGCTTAATATTCCTCACTGCATCAAGAACTACGGTCCGGACAGCTATCCGACAGAGCAGGGCTTTGTACCTGAGAATGTATTCCTTGAGAGACTTCCTGAGATTGCAAAGAATGCAATTGCAGATGCCTGCACAGGATCAAATCCTCGTCAGCCGAGCCAGAAGGAAATGGAAGACCTTCTGAAGTGCTGCTACTATGATACAGAAGTAGATTTCTGATAAACTCCTCTATACACTGATTAGCATTAAAACAGAAAGACCGGTGCCCTGTGGCACCGGTCTTTCTGTTTTGTGTTTTCTGCTGCTGTCAGTTTCTGCCGGATCTGTTCCGCTCAGGTCAGAAGCGGCAGGAAAATATTCGCGAGTCCCAGGAAAATAAAGAAACCGAGCACGTCGGTTGCCGTCGTGATGAAAATCGAGGAGGCCAGCGCCGGGTCAGCGTGGAGTTTCTTTAATGTGAGAGGAATCAGGAAGCCGAAAAAGCCGGAGACTACCAGATTTCCGATCATCGCAAGGAATATGATGAGGCCGAGATAGAAGCTGCGGTAGAGCCACCAGACAACGAGACCGGTCACCAGACCGCAGGCAGCGCCGTCGATCATGCCGAGCACAATTTCCTTGACGAGGGATTTCCAGTTGTCCCGGAGATCCAGATCCTCACGGGAAAGCTCCCGGACCATGATGGACATTGTCTGTGTACCGGCATTGCCGCCCATGCCGGAAACGATGGTCATTGTTGCGGACAGGGCGACAACCTTTGCGATGGTTCCCTCAAACATTTTTACGGTAAAGGAAGCAAGGAATGCAGTCGCAAGATTGATCAAAAGCCATGGAAGCCGCAGACGGATCGAGTCTGCAAGCTTTGTATCAAGATCCTCCTCCTTGGAAACACCGCCCATGTGGGAAATGTCTTCATTATATTCTTCCTCGATGACATCGATGATATCATCGACGGTGATGATGCCGAGGATCGCGCCGCGCCTGCTGACAACCGGGATTGCCTGCAGATCGTATTTGGAAACGAGATTGGCAACCTCCTCCTGGTCGGTTTCCGGCTCGACGGAGACAAACTGGTCGTCCATGATGTCCCGGAGCTTGGTATTTTTGGGAGAACTGAGCATATCCCGGAGATCGACGGTACCGGACAGCTTTTTAAGGTCATCGGTAACATAGATGGTTTCGATTACCTCTGTTTTGGGGCCGATATCGCGGATAATGTCAAGCGCCTCCGATACGGTACGGTCCTCGCGGAGCGCGATATACTCGGTTGTCATGATACCGCCGGCAGAATCATCCGGATACTGCAGCAGGGTATGAATGATTTTACGGTCTCCGCTCTTCATGCGGTTCAGAAGGCGTTTTCTGCGGTCTATGGACATTTCGCCGAGGACATCGACGATATCGTCCTTTGACATTTCCTCAAAAATCTCCAGGAAACGGTCATCATCAATGGCTTCGCCGAGACGCTGGCGCAGGTCATCGTCAGCTTCCTCCATGATTTCCGTGAGCTGTGCCGTATCCAGGTATCTGGGCAGCTTCTCAATGTCCTCATCGTCGAGATCATCGACCTTTTCCGCAAAATCGATCGGCTGCATGTCCTCATAATATTCGCCGATATTGGTTTTGCTTCCTTCGTCAATCAGATGCTCAAGAGCATCCTCGTTTTCCGGATCCTTATCCTCTCCGGAGTCCCCGCCTGCGTGATCGCTGTCCGGGATAGAGGCAAAAAGTTCATTCAGATTAGGACGGCTCTCATCAGGGATCTCAACATCCTTATCATCCTCTGTGCTTTCCGGAGACTGCTGCGGACCTGGAAGAGGAACCTGATTATGCAGCTTTTTTTCATTCAGATCATCCATAGAGAGCCTCCTTGAACCGTTTTTTTTTACGATGTTTACAGTATATCAGAAATAAGGCTGCTTATTAAGCCATTATAGTAAAAATTGTAAAAATTCCCGCACGGGATTGTTAAAAGTTTATTGAACTCTCAGCCTATCGTGCTATAATGTAAACAACTGTGGCCGGGAGGAGGAGAGAATTCTTCTCCGGCTGAACAGCATGAAACAGCGGAGCATGGAGGAGATCATGTATAAAATCACAAAAGTTGAGCACTTAGTTGGAAAAGACTGGCTCATGGACGTTGAGGCACCGTTTGTTGCCCGTAAGTGTGAGCCGGGTCAGTTTATGATCGCAAAGCTTGGTGAACTCGGAGAGAGAATTCCGTTCACAATTGCAGATTATGACAGAAAAACCGGATCCATCACTATCGTTTTCCAGGTAGTAGGCGCATCTACAGAAAAGATGAGTCATCTGAGAGCAGGAGATTCCTTTACGGATATCGTAGGACCTCTCGGCAAGCCTTCCGATCTGGTGGAGACACCGATTGAGGAGCTTAAGAAGGAAAGTATCATCTTTATTGCCGGCGGCGTTGGCGCGGCACCTGTATATCCGCAGGTAAAGTGGCTGCACGAGCATGGCATCGAGGCAGATGTTATCCTCGGCGCAAGAAGCCAGGATCTTCTGATCATGGAGGATCAGCTCCGTGCAGTTGCAAAGAATGTCTATGTTACAACCGATGATGGCTCCTATGGTGCAAAGGGTGTTGTTACAGATGTCCTCAAGAAGCTTGTCAATGAAGAAGGCAAAAAATATACAAAGTGTATCGCAATCGGACCGGTTATCATGATGAAGTTTGCCTGTCTTACCACAAAGGAAATGAATATTCCTACTGTTGTTTCCATGAACCCGATTATGATTGATGGAACCGGTATGTGCGGTGCCTGCAGACTGGTTGTCGGTGATGAAGTTAAATTTGCGTGTGTTGACGGACCTGAGTTCGACGGACACAAGGTTGACTTTGCACTGGCCATGAAGCGTCAGCAGACTTACAAAGAAGAAGAAGGAAAAGCAATGCTCGAACTGCTTGAGGCTGAGAAGGCTCACGGCGGCTGCGGCGAAT
>CAZPEW010000026.1:0-2546 GCA_964585695.1 uncultured Lachnospiraceae bacterium | reverse complement strand
TGATCGGGAGGCGGAGAATGGACGTTTTAAAGAGAGTACCTGTACGTGAACAGGATCCAAAGGTAAGAGCAACAAACTTCAAGGAAGTCTGTCTTGGATATAACGATGAAGAAGCAAAGGCAGAGGCAGACAGATGCCTGAACTGCAAGAACCCGATGTGTGTAAAGGGCTGCCCGGTTTCTATTCATATCAATGACTTTATTTCAAAGGTAAAGGAAGGCAATATTGAGGGAGCAGCAGATGTTATCGCTCTTTCTTCCTCACTTCCTGCAGTCTGCGGCCGTGTATGTCCGCAGGAGACACAGTGCGAGGGCAAGTGCATCAGAGGCATCAAGGGCGAGCCTGTATCCATCGGCAAGCTGGAGAGATACGTTGCCGACTGGGCAAGAGAGCATCATTATGTAGCAGCCAAGGCCGGCAAGCCTAACGGCAAGAAGGTTGCAGTCATCGGATCAGGCCCTTCAGGACTTACCTGTGCAGGCGATCTTGCAAAGCTTGGCTACGATGTTACGATTTTTGAAGCATTCCATGAGCCGGGCGGCGTTCTGATTTACGGTATCCCGGAGTTCCGTCTTCCTAAGGACGGCGTTGTTATCCCTGAGATCGAGAATGTAAAGAAGCTCGGTGTCAAGCTGGATACAAACGTTATTGTCGGCAGATCCATTACCGTAGATGAGCTGATGAAGGATGAGGGCTTTGATGCCGTATTCCTCGGAACCGGTGCAGGACTTCCTAAGTTCATGCATATTCCGGGAGAGACAGCAAACGGCGTATATTCCGCAAATGAGTTCCTGACCAGAAACAACCTGATGAAGGCATACAGAGAGGATTCCGATACACCGATCAAGTGCGGCAGCAAGGTTGTTGTAGTCGGCGGCGGAAACGTTGCAATGGATGCGGCAAGAACAGCTCTGCGTCTCGGCGCTGAGGTTCATGTTGTATACAGAAGATCAGAGGAGGAGCTCCCTGCAAGAGCAGAGGAAGTTCATCATGCAAAGCAGGAGGGAATCATTTTTGATCTCCTTCAGAATCCTGTTGAAATTCTTGTTGATGAGAATGACTGGGTAAAGGGCATCAAGATACAGAAGATGGAGCTTGGAGAGCCGGATGCTTCCGGCAGACGCAGACCTGTTGCGGTTCCTGGGTCAGAGTATGAGATGACCTGCGATTCCGTTATCATGTCACTCGGAACATCACCGAACCCGCTGATTTCTTCCACAACGGAAGGCCTTGAAGCAAACAAGTGGGGCTGCATCGTTGCCAAGGAAGAGAACGGCGAGACAACCAAGAAGGGTGTTTATGCCGGCGGTGACGCTGTTACCGGTGCTGCAACTGTTATCCTCGCCATGGGCGCAGGCAAGGCAGCTGCAAAGGGCATTGATGACTATCTGAACGGCAGAGAATAAGGATATTCTCCTGCAGGCCCTGCGGGCCTGTGAGAAAATATAGCTTTGAAGCACAGACTTTGATATTTCATGCCAGCGCATGAAAACGAAAGGAGTTTCATATGACCTATACAAACGAGGTTGAGAACATGTGCCCTGTTGCACAGGGTGTTCACCATGGCGCTGCTCCTATCCCTGAGGAAGGCAAGTGGATACAGGCCAAGGAAGTTAAGGATATTTCCGGTTTCACACACGGTGTAGGCTGGTGTGCACCTCAGCAGGGTGCCTGCAAGCTGAGTCTTAATGTAAAAGAGGGTATCATCCAGGAGGCTCTGGTTGAGACAATCGGATGCTCCGGCATGACACACTCTGCAGCTATGGCAGCAGAGATTCTTCCGGGACTTACAGTTCTGGAAGCATTAAATACAGACCTTGTATGCGATGCCATCAATACTGCAATGAGAGAGCTTTTCCTGCAGATTGCCTACGGCAGATCCCAGTCAGCATTTTCCGATGACGGACTTTCTGTCGGCGCAGGCCTTGAGGACCTTGGCAAGGGTCTCCGTTCACAGGTTGGTACAATGTACGGAACACTTAAGAAGGGACCAAGATACCTGGAGATGGCAGAAGGCTATGTAACAGGTATCGCACTTGATAAGGATGACCAGATCATCGGTTATCAGTTCGTATCCCTTGGAAAGATGACAGACTTCATCAAGAAGGGCGATGATCCTACAACAGCCTGGGAAAAGGCTAAGGGTCAGTACGGCCGTGTTGCTGATGCAGTCAAGATTATCGATCCTCGTAAAGAGTGATTAGAAGGAGGACAGAATAATGGCATTATTTGAAGGATATGAGAGACGTATCAAGCAGATCAATGAAGCTTTGAATAAATATGGCATTAAGGATGTTGAAGAAGCCGATAAGATCACAAAGGATGCTGGTCTTGATGTTTACAACATGATCAAGGGAGTACAGCCGATCTGTTTTGAGAATGCATGCTGGGCATACACTGTAGGTGCAGCTATTGCTATCAAGAAGAACTGCAGAAATGCAGCAGATGCTGCAGCAGCAATCGGCGAGGGACTTCAGTCCTTCTGTATCCCGGGTTCTGTAGCAGATCAGCGTAAAGTAGGTCTTGGACATGGTAACCTTGGCAAG
>CAZPEW010000025.1:12797-16955 GCA_964585695.1 uncultured Lachnospiraceae bacterium | reverse complement strand
GCCGCGTCGAAGCAGCCCGTGAAGAGCGGACCGTGATCCGATCGATCCCGGAGAGGACGGCATACTGGAAAAGGAAGAACTCACCCCGTATCTGGGCGCCGGAAATCTCCTGGAGGTGCGCTATACCGCAAAGGATCAGAACGGCAGCCCTGCGGAAAGAAGCTATCTTCCGATGCTGGTAGTGACGGCGGACGAGTAGGACGGAAAAACGACAGCAGAAAGGAGGCAGTCATGATCAAGGTAGAACAGGTTGTAAAAAAATACGGCGGCGTCACTGCGCTTGACGGACTGAGTCTGTCTGTCCCGGAGCAGTCCACCTACGGGCTGGTCGGACCGAACGGCGCCGGCAAGACCACGCTGATCCGCATGATCATGGGGCTTCTGTATCCGGATTCCGGTTCCATCATGATCAATGATCTGGAGGCAGGCTCGCAGGTGCGCCGTCTGATCCGCAGGATCGGGTATGTTCCGGACAATCCGGCAAGCTATCCGCGGATGAAGCTGTCTGAATATATGGATTTTTTTGCGGCCTGCTATGATCTTACAGACATTAAGACCAGGCGGCGGATCCAGATGCTGCTGGAAATGGTCGGTCTGCAGAACCGGCAGGACCAGTATGTGGAAACGCTGTCTCCGTCCATGATGCAGAAGCTTTCGCTTGCCAGAGCGCTGATCCATGATCCCAAAATTCTGATTCTGGATGAACCGATGCGGAATATGGATGCACCGTCCAAGTATGAGTACCGTCAGATTCTGGGCGAGCTCTCGGACAGTGAAAAAACCATCCTGATCTCCAGCCATGTTCTGATGGACATCGCAGAGATCTGCACAGACATCGGTATTGTGGATCATGGCAAAAAGATTATGGAGGGCAAGCTGCAGGATGTGCTGGATGAAGTGAATTCCTCCAACCCGATTACCATTTCCGTGGAGGGAAACCTGGCGCAGGCAATGCGTACGCTGAAGGCAGACAAAAAGGTGCGGTCCATCAGCATTCACAACAGGGACATCCTGATTTCCTACGGCGGAACGGAGGAGGATGAAACCGTCCTTCTCAAGGAAATGGTCACTGCCGGCATTCCGGTCCGCTCCTTCCACAGAGAGAAAGGAAATCTGGAGGCGCTCTTTATGCAGCTTACAGGCGAACGCAAGGAAAGGAGGCTGACAAGTTATGAAGCTGAGTCCGATCTTTAAAAAGGATGAGCTGGTCAGTGCCAGAAGCTACAGCCTTCCGCTGATGATTACCGCCGTGAATGCGGCGCTGGCCATCTATATCCTGATCAGTCTCTATACGATTACGATGAATGCGCAGGTGACCGGCGAGATTGCCTACCAGAATTTCCTGCGTACCTATTATATTGCAGCCGCTGTGGAACTCCTGGTCATCCTCCTCGTGACGCCGTCGCTCACAGCTTCGGCGATTCTGAATGAACGGGAGCAGCGTACGCTCTCTCTTCTCCTGACCACGCAGCTGCGCCCGGCAGACATCGTTATCGGCAAACTCATGGGCAGCCTCAGTACAGTCGGCATGATGCTGATTACCTCATTTCCGGTTTTTGCAACCGTCTTTATTTACGGCGGCGTTGCACCTGTGCAGATCCTGCTGCTTTTTCTGACCTATGCGGCATCGTCACTGTTTTCCGCCGTGGTCGGCCTGACCTCGGCAACCATCATGCACGGCACAGCGATGACGACAACCGTAGCCTACGCGGTAATTCTCCTCGTCTACGGCGGGATCCTGCTGCTTTTCTTTTTCCGCAGCACGATCGGCCTTACCGTTTCAGCACTGATCCTTGCGTCTGTCGCATTTCTGCTTGTGACAAGCGTTCTCATGATATTTTTCTGCGAACGGCACATCCAGCCGTCAAGACCGCGGAAAGCCAGAAAATAAAAGAAACCGCATTTTCCCGTATTTCGGAAAGTGCGGTTTCTTTTTTACAAAGCGCATTCTGTAAGCAGCTTTTCTGGGCGGATCCCCGGCATTCAGATCCTGAATGCGGCAAAGCTCTGCGGAGCGACAGTGAGTGCATCGTCTGTAAGCGCGGCATCACCGATTACGGAAAGCGGGGATGCGCAGCTTCCTGCTGTGCGGAGCGCAGTGCGGAAGGCATCTGATTTCCCGACGGCGAGTTGTGCAGGCGGGACACGTACTGCGGTGCTTCCTGTATTTACGGCAAGGAGGATATGGCCTCTCCTGTATACAAAAGGCAGTTTTTCTTTTTCTGCATAAAGAACCTCAAAATCACCGGATGCCTGCAGATCGGTTTCTCTGTGCCGGAGTGCGAGCAGCGCACGGATTGTGTTCAGCAGAGAATCCGGATCTGCAGCCTCATCTGCAGCATTCGGGGCATCCTCTGACGGGTCGACAGGGAGATAGAGTCTGTCTGCATCCGCTTCGGAGAAACCGAGATTCCTGCCGGCAGTCCACTGCATCGGGGTGCGGGAGCCGGTACGGAAGTAGCCGCCCTCTCTGGTCGGGAGATTCAGGTATTTCATGCCGATTTCATCGCCGTAGTAGAGGAACGGAACACCCGGCATCGTAAAGAGGAAAGCATAAAAAAGCTTAAGCTCCGTCCGGGAGAGATTAAAGGTCGGCCGTACGGTATCATGGTTGCAGCTCAGCATGCTGATCTGGCCTTTGTTTCTTGTTTCCTGATAAGCCGGCACATAACTGTCGAGGAAGGCTGTGATGTCTCCGCCGGCATCTTTTTTAAAGAAGCTGTGGTCCTCAAAAACAGGCTGAGGCCCGTCATCTCCGATGAAGCCCGGGCCGGAAAGGACATTCCGTCCGGCATGATTCTCATAGTCGCGGAGCAGGCGGTTGTATCCGGAGCCGCGTTCATTCAGAAGGAAGTCCATGTGGAAGCCGGCAGCGAGAGAGAGCTGCGGATTGCTCCATTCCGAGACCAGTGCGCATTCCGGATAATCTCTGTCAAACATGCTGCGGACATTGCGCCAGATTGCGGAGGTGCCGGTTTTCTTTTCGTCGTCATGCTTTACGAGAGAAGCAGCCATATCCACACGGAAGCCGTCACAGCCGTGATCCATCCAGAAGCGCATGACATCCTTCATGGCCTCGCGTGTTTTGATGCAGTCCGGATGATCCGCGGGGAGCTGCCAGGCTTCTGTCGGACGGAGGAAGCCGTAGTTCAGTGCCGGCTGGCATTTGAAGAAATTCAGGATGTAGGCTCCGCTCCGTTCGGATTCGCCGGAAACAAACGGGAGATCCGGTGCACCCTGGAAACAGTAGCCGGTCCAGATATAACGGTTGTCATATTCGCTCCGGGAGGCTGACTGCGACATCCTGAACCAATGGTGCTCCTCGGAGGTATGGCCCGGAACGAGATCCAGAAGTACGCGGATACCTCTCCTGTGCGCCTCTTCAAAGAGTCTGTAAAGATCCTCGTTGGTTCCGTAGCGGGCAGCGGTTTTTTTGTAATCCCGCACATCATAGCCGGCGTCGCGGAACGGGGAATCAAAGCATGGATTCAGCCAGAGCGCGTTGCAGCCGAGCTCCAGGATATAGTCAAGCTTCCCGGTGATTCCGTTGAAGTCACCGATTCCGTCTCCGTTGGTATCGTAAAAAGACTGCGGATAGATTTCATAAAATACAGCATTATTCAGCCATTCAGGCATTTCCCTACCTCCGATCATTTTTTACGGAAGCCCTGCTGTGCGTTTTTCCGCAGCGCCTCCGCATCTGTATGATAAATTTATTACATTGTAGCATAGAAAGACGGTGCGTGTTATGCTATAATTTTTCAGATGAAAAATTCTTGATCATTATGGAGGATGCAATGTCAAACTGTATCGTGATCGGTATTGCCGGCGGATCCGGATCCGGCAAGTCTACCTTTACCAACAGGCTGCGTGATGAGTTCGGAGATAAAGTTACGGTAGTCTACTACGATAATTACTACAAATCGAATGACGGTGTCCCGTTTGAGGTCCGTAAAAAGAGAAACTATGATCATCCGGATGCGTTTGATACGCCGCTTCTCATACAGCATCTCAAGGCACTGAAGCAGGGAGAGAGTGTGCAGTGTCCGGTATACGATTATACACAGCACAACCGTTCAGACCAGTTTGTGGAGCTGAAGCCGCGGAAGATCATTATCCTGGAGGGCATCCTGGTGCTGGAAAATGCAGAGCTCCGGG
>CAZPEW010000025.1:371-12787 GCA_964585695.1 uncultured Lachnospiraceae bacterium | reverse complement strand
ACATCAAGATTTATGTGGAAGCGGATGCGGATGAGCGTATTATCCGGCGTATCATCCGCGATGTAAAGGAACGCGGGAGAAACATCGAGGATATTACGGAGCAGTATCTGACAACCGTAAAGCCGATGCATTACATTTTTGTCGAGCCGACCAAGGCACTCGCGGATATCGTGATCAACAGCGGCATGAACGATGTGGCCTTTGATCTTATGAAGACAAAGATCCACAGTCTGCTCGGCAGCAGCTGATACAGAGTGTTTCAGGGTAAGGTACAGGTGCGCACAGGCGAGGACAGCAGCGGCAATGCTGAGACTTCAGAAAACGGAGGATATCAAATGCTTTATCATTCAACCAGAGGCGGAGAAACAGGACTGACAGCATCCCAGGCGATTTTAAAGGGACTTTCCGGAGACGGCGGACTTTTTATGCCGGAGACACTTCCGGTGCTCGGAAAAAGTCTGTCGGAATTAAAGGATCTGTCCTATCAGGATCTTGCCTATGAGGTCATGAAGGAATTTCTGACAGATTATACGGAGGAGGAGCTCCGTTTCTGCATTAATTCCGCCTATGACAGTAAATTTGACACACCGGAGATTGCGCCGCTTAAAGAAAAGGACGGTACATATTTCCTGGAGCTTTTCCACGGCAGAACGATCGCCTTCAAGGATATGGCGCTCAGCATCCTCCCGTATCTCATGACGACAGCAGCCCGCAAAAACAGACAGACCAACAAAATCGTAATTCTGACGGCTACCTCCGGCGATACCGGAAAGGCTGCGATGGCAGGCTTTGCGGATGTTCCCGGGACAGAAATCATCGTCTTTTACCCGGAGAACGGTGTTTCCCGCTTCCAGGAACTGCAGATGCGTACGCAGGAGGGCGCGAATACCCATGTTGCCGCGATCCGCGGGAACTTTGATGATGCGCAGACCGGCGTAAAGCAGATTTTCAATGACAAGGCATTCGCGGAAAAGCTCCTGTCCCGCGGCATTGTGCTTTCTTCCGCCAATTCCATCAATATCGGGCGTCTCGTCCCGCAGGTTGTCTATTATGTCTATGCAGTCTGCCGGATGCTGAGGAGCGGTGCGCTGCAGGACGGTGAAAAGATCAACGTGGCGGTTCCGACAGGAAACTTCGGAAACATCCTTGCCGCGTATCTTGCAAAACATATGGGTGCGCCGATTGACCGTCTGATCTGTGCCTCCAATGAAAACAGGGTTCTGGCGGATTTCTTCGGAACCGGCGAATACAACCGGAAGCGGGATTTCATCCTGACAAGCTCTCCGTCCATGGACATCCTGGTTTCCTCCAATCTGGAACGGCTGATCTACCTTTCCTGCGGGAGAGACAGCGCAAGGTGCAAGGCACTGATGCAGTCGCTTAAGACAGAGGGCAGATATGAGATCACACCGGATATGCGGGCTTTCATGCAGGATTTCCTTGGAGATTACGCAGAGGAGAAAGAGGTATTTGCAACCATCCGTACACTGTTTGAGGAGACCGGCTATGTGATCGATCCGCACACGGCGGTTGCAAAGACCGTTTATGACCGCTACAGAAAGACAAGCGGCGATAGGACAAAGACGGTCATTGCATCGACTGCGAGTCCGTTCAAATTTGCGCCTGCAGTAGTGGATGCACTGATGGGAGACGGCGGTAACGAGGATGTCTTTGCGGTTATTGACGAACTGAGCAGAGTTTCCCATGTGCCGGAGCCATCGGCTGTAAAGGAAGTGCGGACTGCGGAAATCCGTCACAGTACAGTGACAGACATCGGCAATCTGGAGGAGACGGTGGCCGGGTTCCTGCATGTAAACTAATTTTCCGGTTTACCATGATTCCTGTGGAAATCGTCCGGAAAGTATGTTAAAATAGTCACAAACTGGGCATGGCCCGGGATAATCATAACAATTTTATTTTTACCTAAGGAGGTATAATAAATGTTAGTTAATGCTAAGGAAATGCTGGACAAGGCTCTCGCCGGACATTATGCGGTACCGCAGTTCAACATCAACGACCTGGAGTGGACAAAGTCTGTTCTCCTTGCCTGTCAGGAAGTCAAGTCTCCTGTTATCCTCGGTGTATCAGAGGGTGCCGGTAAATATATGACCGGATTCAAGACAGTTGCAGCGATGGTCAAGGCGATGGACGAGTCTCTCGGAATCACTGTTCCGGTAGCACTTCATCTGGACCATGGTACCTATGACGGAAGCTACAAGTGCATCGAGGCCGGATTTACTTCTATCATGTTTGACGGCTCACATTATCCGATTGAGGAAAATGTTGCAAAGACAACTGAGCTTGTTGCTGCAGCACACAAGGCAGGCCTTTCCATTGAGGCTGAGGTCGGTGCAATCGGTGGTGAGGAAGACGGCGTCATCGGTATGGGCGAGTGCGCAGATCCGGATGAGTGCAAGAGAATCGCAGATCTCGGCGTGGATTTCCTTGCAGCAGGTATCGGCAACATCCATGGCATTTATCCTGCAAACTGGAAGGGACTTTCCTTTGATACGCTTGCAGCCATCAAGGAAAAGATCGGTGCGGATCTTCCGCTCGTTCTCCACGGCGGTTCAGGCATTCCTGATGACCAGATCAAGAGAGCCATTTCTCTCGGCGTTTCCAAGATCAATGTAAATACAGAGCTTCAGCTTGTATTTGCAGCAGCAACCAGAAAGTACATTGAGGCAGGCAGTGACCGTCAGGGCAAGGGCTACGATCCTCGTAAGCTCTTAAAGCCGGGTGCTGAGGCTATTATCGCAGAGTGCGAGAGCAAGATCAGACTTTTCGGTTCAGACAACAAGGCATAAAATAAACAGAAGGACCGGCATCCGACACGGCATCGTGTATGGTGCCGGCCCTTTTTTTGAAGGTGCGCCGTGTGCGGCTATTTTTAAAAACATTCGCGAATACTGTTGATGCATGGCTGTACTTGGGGTACAATCCAACGGTATGTTTCAGATGTAAACAGGGAGTACAGGTAAAGGAGAAAAGAATGGATGAAGTCATGAATGTCGCTGAAATCTTTGGCGAGAATGTCTTCAATGACCGTGTGATGCGGGACCGGCTGCCGAAGGCGATCTACCGCAAGCTGAAAAAGACGGTCACGGAGGGCTTTGAGCTGGATCCTTCCATTGCAGATTCCGTTGCACAGGCAATGAAGGAATGGGCAATTGAAAACGGAGCAACACATTATACGCACTGGTTCCAGCCACTGACCGGGATCACGGCGGAAAAGCATGATTCTTTTATTTCGGCTGCGGATGCCGAGGGCAAGGTAATCATGGAATTTTCCGGCAAGGAGCTTGTAAGGGGAGAATCTGACGCATCCTCCTTCCCGTCTGGCGGACTCCGGGCAACCTTTGAGGCCAGAGGCTATACTGTCTGGGACTGCACCAGCCCGGCATTCCTGCGGAAGGAAGCGAATACGGTCACACTGTGCATCCCGACTGCATTCTGTTCCTATACCGGTGAGGCACTGGACAAGAAAACCCCGCTGCTTCGTTCCATGCAGGCCATTAACGAGCAGTCGCTCCGGATCCTCCGGCTTTTCGGCAACACGACCTCCAAAGCCGTGAAGCCGTCGGTCGGCGCAGAGCAGGAATATTTCCTTGTTGACCGTGAGAAGTATCTGCAGCGGAAGGATCTGATTTATACCGGCCGCACCCTTTTCGGCGTCATGCCGGCGAAGGGACAGGAGCTGGATGATCATTATTTCGGCGTTATCCGCAGCAGAGTCCAGGAATTCATGAAGGATGTGGATGTACAGCTCTGGAAGCTTGGCGTTACGGCAAAAACGGAGCACAATGAGGCGGCGCCGGCACAGCATGAGCTTGCACCGGTTTATGACGAGGCAAATCTTGCCGTGGATCATAACCAGCTGGTGATGGAAATCCTTAAAAAAACAGCGGGCGCCTACGGCTTTGAGTGCCTGCTCCATGAGAAACCATTCGAGGGCATCAACGGCTCCGGCAAGCATAACAACTGGTCTTTGACAACCGATGACGGTATCAATCTGATGAACCCGGGCGATACGCCGCACGAGAACATCCAGTTCCTCCTGATTCTTGCGCTGGTACTGGCAGCAGTGGACCGTCATGCGGACCTCCTGCGTCTGTCGGCGGCTGATGTAGGAAACGATCACCGTCTGGGTGCGGATGAAGCACCTCCTGCCATCCTGTCCTGCTTTATCGGCTCCCAGCTGGAGGATGTGGTGGACCAGCTTCTCGGAACCGGCTATGCCACAAGTTCCAAGAAGGGAATCAACTTAAAGACCGGTGTCAATACACTCCCGGATCTTTTTGCAGATGTGACGGACCGCAACCGGACATCTCCATTCGCATTTACAGGAAACAAGTTTGAGTTCCGTATGGTCGGCTCCTCCGATTCCATCGCCGGTGCCAATACGATCCTGAATGCGATCGTCGCAGAGCAGTTCAAGGAAGCGGCGGATGAGCTGGAAAAGGCAGAAGACTTTACGATTGCTGTCCATGATATGATCAAGCGTCTGCTGGCCGAGCATCAGCGGATTATTTTCAACGGAAACGGCTATTCCAGGGAATGGGTCAAGGAAGCAGAGCGCCGGGGTCTTCCGAATCTCCGCTCCATGGTGGATGCGATCCCGTCTCTTACTACAGAAAAGGCCATCCGTCTGTTCAGCGAATTCAACATCTACACGGAGAAGGAGCTGGAAAGCCGTCAGGAGGTTGAGTATGAGCATTATGCCAAGGTTATCAACATCGAGGCCAGAGCCATGATCAACATTTCCGGCAAGCAGATCATCCCGGCAGTCATTCATTACAACACAAGACTGGCCGACTCCATCAACAAGGTGCGGGCAGCCTGCGCTGAAGCGGATGTTTCCGTACAGACCGATCTCCTCCGGAGCTCCTCCGGACTCCTCGCCGAGATGGAAAAGGCACGCACCAGACTCCTCCAGGATGTCGAGAAGTACCAGAAGACCGCCTCCGCAAAAGAACGTGCACATGCTTACCATGACATCGTTGCAAAGGACATGGCAGCACTCCGTGCCCCCGCAGATCAGCTCGAGACCATCATCGACAAGGATCTCTGGCCGTTCCCGTCCTACGGCGACCTGATTTTTGAAGTATCAGAACCATAATAATACTGCAGTCTGCAGCCGCAGGTGTTTTCCTCCCTGCATCCGTAGTTTTTTACAATCTTTCTATTGCTGTTTTTCCCAAGAAGCCTGGGCGCTGATCAGCGCCCAGGCTTCTTTTGTTATGGGCGGATCCTATAGGAAAAGCTTCTGCAAATACCTGGATCTTCATGTTTTCATACAGCTAGATTCATCAAATTCAAGCTGATCTATAGGATGTTGAATTGCATAAAATGATTTCCAGCAAGCTTTCTTTAATATTTCCGTCACGCATCCATGTCTGTGTGCTGGAAAAAAATATAAAAAATTTGAAAAAAGTGCCAAAAAACAGGTCGTTCTCATACTTTGGGATGACGACAGAAAAAAGAGTCTTGTTATAATAACCGACAAGATAGATGAAACATACTATTTTGATCAATGTACTTTAAAAAATGGTGAGCTCTATTTATTAAAACACATAAAAGAGCGGAAGATAAGAATTCTGGCGCTGTGAAAAAGATGGAAAACAAAGCCGGATTTTCCAAAACTGTTTTTAGTACATCAAAAACTGAAAGGGCACAAAGATGATGAATGGAAAGAAAAAGAAACTGTTAAGTGCAGTGCTGGCATTAAGTATGGTGCTGACATTAATGCCTCCAACGGCTTGGGCCTCTGGAGGAGGCGGGACAGCAGCGGGTGTCAGCATCGGCGGCACGACGCTGGAGACAGGTTATTACGTGGCAGCAACAGATGCAACAACAGCTGCGAATGATGTAGTGACAAAGGTCAATTCCGCGCCAACGGACGGTAAAGGCTATCTTGATTATGATGCATCGGCCGGCAAACTGACGGTACGCGGTAATGTAGTTCTGACTGGTACCGGATATGTTATGAGCCTGACAGGATCCGGGATCACACTTGATAACGGAAAAAAAGACACGGACAGCCTGACATTCACAAAGACAGCTGGAGCAGCTGTACTCAGCGACAGCAGTGGCAGCAGCAGTGGCAGCACACTGACTCTTACAGGCGGCGGGGCACTGACATTGCAGCATAACGGGGAAACGGAAGCGGTTTCCGGTGCAGTAAGCCTCAGAACAGATGCATTCAAAGGCGATATCAGTATAGGATCCGCAGGCAGCGGTGCAGTTTCAGTGAGTAACAACTCCTCTGTTAATCTGATAACAACCGGTACACTGACACTGACAGGAAACGGAATAGGATCGTCTGTTGTTTCAGCTAAGGATGTTACCCTTGAGGGAAGCAGTGTCAGCCTGACAAACGCAGGCCAAGGATCGCTGTGCATAGCTTGGAATAATAGTATATCCATTAGCTCCGCGGAAGACCTCAACCTGACTGGCTCTTATTTTGGTCCATTGCTTGTGGCAGAAGAGGGCAGCGGTGTCGTGACACTTTCATCTGATCAAGCGGTGAAGGTTGAGAACCGAAGAGATTCTGGCGCCATTGCTGTAAAAGGCAGCCTTTCCATCCCAAAGGCCACAGATGTTTCTCTTACAAGTGCAGGAGGAATTACCATCACTGGCAATGCAGAGATAACATCTGACGGCGCTGTCAGCATTATTGCATCGGACAGCGGCAGCGCTGTAGTCGGAAATCTGACTGTGCATAATGCAACTAGCGTTAATGCAACTAACAATAGCAACTCATCGGCGACCATTTACGGAAATGCTGATATCACTGCCAGCGGTAAAGTTAATGTACAAAATGATGCGGGTATGGCAGCAAACACTTTTACTGTCACTAACGCGCCAACAGTCACAATCAGCGGCAATCCGTCTATCGATATACCTGTGGTCAGATCATCTGTTTTTAACGGCTGCGGCGATGTGACAATTACCAATCTGAATTCCAATGCAACCGGTGTTGCAAGCGGAGTCGGCGGTGATACGCCTGCAAAGGTGAAGATCGGCGACGTTGATAAAGGCATGCAGTATGGCAATGATATCTACGCATATGACGGCACCAGCAACACAGTAAGCACTCTATCTGTTGATGAGAATATTACGACAAAAACGGCTTACAAGGTGGAAGGTGGCGGCTGGATACTCTGGAATCCGGACATTCAAAGGGGAAATTCTGATACCGATCTTTTCCTCGCCGGCGGTACGCTGACGCTTGCCCGTGCAACGATGACAGGAGATCTGATATTGCCAAATTGCGTTGGTAACAACAAAGAGATCACGGTGCAACTCCGTGGAGATAACTCGGTCAGTGCATTGCGAGACATAAATTTTTTAAATTGCATAGATAAGGTGACTGTTGCAGGACGAGAGGACAAGAAGGATTCACTGAAGGTGGATTCTTATATCGCATTTGTCAGTGATCTGACTGTGCATAATGCAGAATTAAATGTCGGAAAGTGGAGTGATGTGAAGAGTAGCAACAGTTTTTCTATTGAGCTTGGCCACTTTCAGGAAGAAAACGCCGTCCATAAGCTGACTCTTACAAATGCGAATCTGACACTTGCTTCCGATATATGGATATATGGGCTGGCAGATACCTCCTTTGGCAACATTTTTTCAAAGGATACTGCATCATCTGTTGCTTCCTCTGTGGAGGATCAGACAGTTGCTGTCAGGGTCATAAAGAAAGAACTAGTGTACTGACATATTGACAATTAGCTTTATTTTGTCGCCTTATCATGATGTTTCTGTAAAAGCAGGATACAATGATGCCAATTTCACTCTTGCATTATCCGTTCGAAATTGCCAGATGACTTTTGCGGCTAATGTATTACGTTCTGTTTCCCATGCCGATAATTCATACCGAAGTTTTGAAATAGTCTCAACTCTTCGGGACAGACACTGTCTGGTCATAACGTTAAGTTCAATTTCCGCAATGTCAAGCCAGCTTCCATGTTTTGGCGTATAGTGAATTTCAAGACGCTTTATCATCCTTCTGGCTTCTGCTGCAGGATATCTTTTGTATAAAGAAGCTGGTTTATGTGTATTGAGATTATCCATTACAAGTACTATTTTTTTGACATCCGGATACATGACATCAACAAGATATTTTATTTCTTCTGCCCAATCCAAAGCGGTACGGTGTTCTCGTACGCTGACATGATGAACGCCGCCAAGCGGTTCTACAAAAGCGAATATACTGCATGTGCCATTTCTGACATATTCAGAATCTATTTTCTGGTCGTTACACGGACGCATAGGAAGCGGGTCTCTGGCATCACCCAACAGCTGGTATGGTTTTTCATCCATGCAGACTACCGGCCTTTGAGCATTGTATGGAAGTTCATATACATCAAGGATATCTTCCATATGGGCTATAAATTCGGCGTCGTCTTTTGATGGGATGCACCAGTAGTCATTGTGGTGAGGTCGAAGTTTGTTTTTTTTAAAGCTCTCCTGATAGCTTCGCGGCTGACAGGAGTATCCAGGACAACTTTTGATTTTTCTTCCAGCAGCCGAATTGTCCATCTTGAATGGCCTTCCGGCACTGGCCCGCATGCAATTTCAATGATACGGGCTTCAGCCCGTCCATCCAGGACCCGTCTTGCATTGTCAGAATTGATACTCCGATTATAAGCCGTTAATGCCTCAATACCGCCGTTAAAATATTTTGCCACTGTGTTTGTTACTGTGGCAAGGCAGGAACCATTGGATCGGGCAGACTGTTCATGAGTGAGTGCTTTACCATGTGCCTCGTCCAGATCAATAACAATCTGACATCTGCTCCGTATAGTTTTTGATGTTTTCTTTTTTCTGATAATGGATTTAAGATGTTTGAATTCATCATCTGTAAGTAATATTTTATATTTTCTTGGTCTTGCCATAGGAAATCACCGCCGTTTCTTTTATTTTATCATAAAACGGCAATATATGCTAAATATGTTTAGTCAAATATCATTATGTCAATGCACTAGGTGATACCGTCCTGCAGTCTTATGATACTGTCGGAAATAAGCTTGCGACGGATATCACCAATGGAAATCTGGATATAGACAGCACAAGTACAGCAACAACTACCTACAAGGCAGGCAGCGGTACAGTTGTGTGTGAACCGACGGTAAGCGGAGGTACAGTCACCGGCGGTAAACTCAAACTTCAAAATGCTTCTATGGAAGCAGACAGTTTAATCAAAGTTACGGCGAATGTTCCTGTCACTGTGGCGGCGGAAGGTACCAATCAGATTTATCAGCTTAGCACAGAAGGAACTCTTACCCTCACCGGTAATGGTACCTTGACAGCAGCAGAATTATCGTCGAGGGTAGCTGTCAGCACAGGCGGATTTAACGGTAAACTGAATGCAGTGGTTACGGAAGAAACCGATACAGAAGAGCATCTTACTGTGCATGGTGCTGCGACCGCATGGAGTAAGAATGTGGGAGCTGTCAGAGATGATGAAACCCGATGGCTGACCATCCCGCAGGGTACCACACTGACGATTCCGCAGGATATCACCTTAGGCATCAATGATACTAAGTATGTGGAGAACCAAGGTGCCATTGTCAATAATGGCGTGATCTGGCTGGTAATGAAGGATCCGGAGAATGCAGCTGCTGTCAAAGCGGCCATCGGCAGCCTTGGAACCATAACCGGCACAGGAAAGATTGCCGCATCGAAAGAAAAATACAACGTTGATGAATATGGTGAGACTCCCGGTGCAGTTTATTACACCATCAGCGGAACACGGGTTCATGCCTATGAAGAAGGTATGGACTTTACTGAAGAAGCTGATGGGGGCAACTGGTCAGAAAATGCCACACTGGATAATGACGGTTATCACTGGAATAAAACAACTCAAACCCTGACCATCCAGGATCTTTCCATTTTGACAACAGAAGAGTTTGATACACCTCTTACTCTTCCGAGCGGCTCCACACTGATCGTAAAAGGCAGCAACAGACTGTCAGCGGCAAGTATGAGTGATGAAGAAGAACTGACAATGCCCATAGAAGTCGAATTAGAATCATCTTATAACTCATCTAATAACGAAGAAACCCCATTATATCCGGATACAGTGCTGATCATTCAGGGAGATGGTGCGCTGGATGTATCTGATCACAATGGTATGATTGATGCGTCGCGGCTTACTGTTACCGGGAATGCGTCTGTCACAGTGGGAAGTCATATGATTGAGAAAATGGAAAATCCGTTCCTGACGGTTTCCAGTGATGCAAAACTTACGGTTTTGAAATATGGTATTCAGAATGTCGGAACCTTTACTGTCACGGATCATGCGCAGGCGGATATCACTTCTGTTCCATATACTAATGGTGAAGACTCTCCTGCTGCATATCCGGCTGTCATGGCTGATAAGATTGTTCTGGGCAGCGGCCGGTCCATCCTCATTCCGGATGGCGGAACCGTAGGCAGCTTTGAGATGCAATATGGCGAGAACTCTGAATCCACAGCCAATGCTGCTGCAATCTTCCCGGCGGGAGCAGAGCAGAAGATGGAAAATGCAGCTATGCATGTAGTCATTGGTGATACTCCTGTTAAACAGAGCCTTGCGGATGCTGTCGTTACGTTAAATGCAACGGAGTTTACTTATAACGGTATGGTACAGATCCCTGCTGTTACCGTGAAACTGGGAGATGTTACACTTGACAGCAATCAGTATACTGTCAGCTTCATGGATGATAAGGGGGCAGAGACTGCCTCTCCGACCAAGGCCGGAACCTACACGGTAACTGTGACGGCAAGTAGCAGCGGCAAATATACCGGTACTGCAGCGAGCCGACCGACCTACACGATAAAACCGGCAAAGCTGTATCCGGTCAGTGAGCTGAAGGAAGGGGATACCCTTTATGCCGGAGACAAGCTCCTCCTTGCGTCTGCATCTGATGCATCGGGTGAAGTTTCCAGTCCGTCCGATGCAACGCCGTCTGATGCAACGCCTTCAGATGCAACTGCAAGCGATATCAGCATTGAATATTACGATGCGGATGAGAATGCAGATTTCACAGAGCTTCAAAAGGATGCAGCGGTTATTGCCGATACGATCAGAAAGGGTGTTACCTATACGATTAAAACTTGGAAGGATACTGTCCGTAAGGTGACGTTTACGATCTGGCATATTTTAAAGCTGGAGAATGCAGACGGAACGGAAGACGGCAGAATTCTCCTTGTGCATAATCCGGTATGGGAGATTTCATTCGATGCAGGGGAAGGAAGCTGTGACACTGATTCAAAATATACCGATGAAAACGGTTATCTTACAATGCTTCCGACAGCGGAGAGAAGCGGGTACACCTTTGACGGCTGGTATACGGAGGCAGAAAGAGGAGAGAAGGTAACAGAGCAGGATGCATTCGGGGAGGATACCACGCTGTATGCGCACTGGACAGATAATACGGCAAGACCGGATAATACGGATGATTCTGATGATTCGGATTCCGATAATAACAGTGCAGGAAACAGCGGCAACGAATCAGGCAACTGGGTGCAGCAGGGTACCAGATGGCAGTTCATCCGGAGCGACGGGACGACAGCGGCTGATACCTGGGTTAAGACCGGCGACAGATGGTATCATTTTGACAGCAAGGGCTATGCACAGACTGGCTGGGTGCTTGATAACGGAAAGTGGTATCACTGTGACCCGAAGAGCTATGCAATGGATACCGGCTGGTACCAGAGCACAGAGGATGGAAACTGGTATTATCTGAATCCGGATGGCTCCATGGCGGTCGGCTGGGTTCAGGTGAACAAGAAGTGGTATTATTTCAATCCATATCCGACAGGTGCGACCTATATTTATGACCCGGAGACAGAGACCTGGAAGTGGAATGGAGCGGCGACGCTGCCGTATGGCGCAATGCTTAAAAACACTACCACGCCGGACAGGCAGCGAGTGGATGAGAACGGCGTGAGGATTGACTGAAATGGTGCCGTGACAAAGTAAAGATATGACAGAAGAAAGCAGGCTGAATGCAGCCTGCTTTTTCTGTGAAAGAGCTTTGGGAGGCGGTGTGTAAGAAGCCAAGCAGCCGGGCTCTGGCCGGAAGGATTTTTTGGCTACCGGGCGGGCTTGTTTGGCTTGTTTCTTCAGCAAGTTTTCTTTAATGCAGGAGGAAGTTGCAAATTCTGGATTGCCGTGCTAATATGTTCATAATTCAAGACAATAACCAATTAATGAACATTTGAACTTTCTGGCAGCAGATAATAGTATTTCAGGTCAGACGGAGGTGCGGAATGGATGAATATATCATCATACTGAGGACAATCAGGGAGAATCCTGCGGCTACGCAGCGGGAGCTTGCAAAGGCGCTCAATGTATCGCTGGGCAAGACGAATCAGCTGATTGCAGGAGCCTGTGCGGAAGGATATATTAAAAGACCGGAAAA
>CAZPEW010000025.1:0-361 GCA_964585695.1 uncultured Lachnospiraceae bacterium | reverse complement strand
TGCCCCTCAGGATGGGCCTCGACCTCCGTCGGGGGGACGACTGAGGGGCCCCATCCCCGATGCACCCCCACCCCCTTGATGGGGGAGGCCGGGAGGGGGTGTGCCGCAGGAACCGGAACAGCGCAGCCATCGGAATCACCGGAAAACACTGCAGCCCGGTCTCTGCGGGGGGAGAGCGCCGCGAATGGCAGGAACAAGGCTTCTGCGTATCGGATAACGGAAAAGGGCTGTGCGCTGCTGCAGCAGAAAAAGGTGGACGCAGCGCTGATACTGGCATCTGGTTTTGGCTCCCGTTTTGTACCGCTGTCCTATGAGACGCCGAAGGGACTCCTTACGGTTTTCGGGGAGCGGATGATCGAGC
>CAZPEW010000024.1:0-17282 GCA_964585695.1 uncultured Lachnospiraceae bacterium | reverse complement strand
TAAAAAATGCAGTGAATACCGGATTCCGCAATGTGTTCTGAATAAACAAAAGAACTGCAGCATCCATCCCATGTAATATTGAAAGCATAATCGATCTGTCTCCTGATTCTGTCTAATGATTCTGTCTGTACACCGGCCGGGGCATATCGCTGTGCATGCCGGTTGCATGTACACGCAGTTCGCCGGTCACAGCAGACCGGCACTGTGACATTTATTATATCATCCGGGAATATTTCTTTCAATCCGCGCCTTATGCATACGTTTGTATGCGTATATTCCTTTCATATGCATCTCCTGCTTCTGCAGCTTGACTTTCCTACAGCCGCTTACTACTATGTTTATATATTTAAAAGGAGCTCTGCAGAATCTTATGATGAAATCCTCTGAAATCAGGAAAATACCAAAACCGGACCGGATCCTCTCCTATTTCCAGCTGGAGAAGGGACCGCTTCTCATCGTTACGCTTTCCGGCATAATTTACAATATCGGTCTCGCGGCCGGCCCCTATTTTGAAGGACAGCTGGCGCAGCGTCTTTATGACATTCTGCACGGAGAAAAAAAGCCCGGCGATATGCTGCCGCTTTCTCTTCTGTATCTTTCCGTCATCCTCATCGTGCAGCTTTTCCGCGCCGTAAAGCGCTTCGGTGTCCGCCGTTTTGCGAATGACACGAGCCGCAACATGCGGCATATGCTGTACAACAGCCTCGTCCACATGCCGGAGGCTGAACTGGAAAAAGAGAATCTCGGCACCATCATGACCAAAGCGGTTGCGGACGTGGATACCTGCGCAGAGGGCATCCGGAAATTCACGACAGAGGTATTCGATACCGGCATTGCGCTCCTTACCTATCTTGTGCTCCTGTTTTACTACGATGTCCGTCTGGCTCTTATTTCCTGCGCCTTTACGCCGGTCGCCTATCTCCTTGCAGATCGTCTGAAGCGCGTGGTCGCCCGGAGCAGCCAGGCCTACAAGGAAAGTGCGGGACACCTGAACGGTGCCACGATGGACCGCGTCGCGAATGCTGTCACCTACCGGATCTACGGCTGTGAAAAGGTACAGGACAGCCGCTATGAGAATTACCTTGCAGATTATGAAAAATGTGCGGTGACCGCAAACCTATGGGAAAACACCCTGCAGCCGCTTTACAATGTCATTTCCATGTGCGGTGCCGTGCCGATCTTTTATTTCGGTACGCGGAATGTCCTCGGTACCGGCTGGGCTGCCTGGAATATAGCAGCCTTCACGACCTTTCTTTCCTGCTTTACCAAAATGGCAGTCAAATCCTCCAAAGCAGCCAAACTTTTCAACTCCGTTCAGAAGGCACAGGTTTCCTGGGCCCGCGTGAAACCGCTTATGCATGACTATATCGAGGCAGAGGCCGACGGACGCTATGATGGGAATCCTGCGGAGAATACAGCGCACAAATCGGAGCAGAAGCCGTGCAGTCTGTGTTTTTCCGATGTCTCCATTGCCTGGCCGGACAATCCGCCGCTCCTCCGCGGCATTTCCTTTACCGCCCGCGAGGGAGAGATCATCGGCATTACCGGACCGGTTGCCTCCGGCAAATCCAGTCTCGGAAAAGTGCTCATCGGAGAGCTGCCCTACACCGGCAGCATCCTGATCAGCGGCACGGAGCTCCGCAGCATGTCCGATGCCGTGCGCTCCCGCTGCATCTCCTATATGGGGCATGAGCCGGAGCTGATGAGCGATACGCTTGCAGAGAATATCCGCCTCGGAAAGCACGGCAATCCGGATCCGGACAGCCCGCAGATGCCTGGGCAGCATCAGCTGCCTCCAGAAAAAGACAGCCGACTGCAGGATGTGCTGTCGCAGGTTTCCCTGGACCGGGAGGTTTCTGACATGGCGGAAAAAGCGGATACGCTGATCGGAAGCGGCGGCATCCGTCTCTCCGGAGGGCAGCAGGCAAGAACCGCTCTTGCAAGAACACTTTACAATGCGCAGGAGATCCTGGTGCTCGATGATCCGTTTTCTGCTGTTGACCGCCGTACCGAAGCAGAAATCCTTGCACGCCTGCGGCTTCTTTATCATGACCGGATCATCCTCATTTTCTCGCACCGGCTCTACCGGTTCCCGGATTTTGACCATGTGCTGTTCCTCTCGGACGGACAGGGAACCTTTGCATCTCATGCAGAGCTGCTCTGCAGCTGTCAGGAATATGCTGCGCTTTACGAAGCACAGACTGCCGGGAAGGAGGAAAACGCACTGTGAAAAAAAACAGTTTCGGTACCATTCTTACTGAAGTGCTCCGTTCCTCCGGAACGACTGCACTTCTGACACTGCTCGTTATCATCGGTGCCGTGGCTGCGGCACTGTTTCCGCCGCTTATACTCGAGCGGGTGATCAACGACCTCACTGCCGGAATCCCGGCATCGGCCGCATTCGCGCTTCTGTACCTTGCGCTCACCGCACTCGCCGGAATCCTGGAATCGCTCCAGAATGTCTGCATCACGATCTTCGGGCAGAAAGTAACCCACCATATGCGGAGTGTCCTCTGCAGTAAGCTGCACCGTCTCCCGGCGGCATTTTTTACAGAGCATGATGCCGGCAGAATCACCTCCCGCTTCGTAAACGATGTCGATACGGTGGATTCTCTGTTTGCGGACGGCATCATCAGCATGTTTGCCGATGCCTGCAAGGTGCTGAGCATTCTGATCGTAATCTTTTATAAAAGCAGAGGGCTCGGCATCCTGCTGCTCCTGCTCACACCGCTTGTCTTCGCGCTGACCCGCTTTTTCCAGCGGCGGATGCTGACAGCGCAGCTTGCCTGCCGGGCCGCAGTCGGGAAGGTCAATAACCATGTGCCGGAGACCATCCGGAATATCCGCATGATTCATGTGTTTGCCCGTGAGAAATACATGGAGGAACGCTACGATGACTATATCAGTGAGAATTACCGGGCAACCGACCGGACCAATCTGTACGACTCTGTCTACTCGCCGATCATAATCATGATCAGCTCTGCCGTGATTGCCTTCATGATGGTCCTCGCCGCAATGAACAGCGGCATGAGCGCCTTTTTCGGAATCCGCGTCGGCACGGCTGTTGCCATGATTGCCTACGTAGGTAAGATTTTCGGACCGATCGAGAGCATCGGCATGGAGATCGAGAGTATACAGTCCGCCGTTGCAGGCGTAAAACGCATAGAGGAATTCCTCGCCTTTCCGGAGCGGACGATTCCGGAGGCAGATGATACAGATGGCCGCAGCCGCCTGCACATGCAGGATCTGTCCCATCCGGACTGCCATGTTCCTGCGGAAAACACCGCCGAACCGGAGATCAGCTTTGAGCACGTCACTTTCGGCTACGAACCGCTCACGCCGGACCGGACTTCTCCTGAACGTCTTGTATTAAAGGACTTTTCCTTCCATGTTTCCGCGGGCGAAACGATCACCTTCACCGGGCGGACCGGTGCCGGAAAGAGCACGATATTCCGTCTTCTGATGGGACTGTATACGCCGGTAAGCGGACATGTTTATATCAAGGGCCGTGAAGCCGCAGGCATCCCGGATGCAGAAAAGCGGGCCCTTTTCGGCTATGTCGAGCAGACCTTCCACCCGGTCACGGGAGACCTTGCGGCACAGATCTCTCTTAACGATCCTGCCATCTCCGGAGAGGATATCCGCACAGCCGCCCGCATTGCGGGACTCGACGAGACAATCCTGTCGCTTCCGGAGGGCTACAGCGCGCCGATGGAAAAGGCAGCTCTGTCTCAGGGGCAGCTGCAGCTTCTGTCCATTGCCCGTGCAGTTGCCGCTTCCCCGGAAATCCTGCTGCTCGATGAGATCACGGCAAATCTGGACAGCGCAACCGAAAAAAATGTCTGTGATGCACTTGAGCGTGCATCACAGGGACGCACCGTACTCTCCATCTCTCACCGGACCGAGGGCAGTCTCAGCGGACGCCGCATGCAGGTCGGCAGTCTGTCCCCTGTCTGAGTCCTTTTTCATCAAGGATCCGGACCCCGCCGCGTGAAATGACAACCCAGCCCTCTCTTGCAAAATAATTCAGCATACGGGAAACCACCTCCCGCGCGGAACCCAGATTCCGTGCGATCTGCTCCTGTGTCATGGAGATCTCTGCGGATTTCTGCCGCCCGGACTCTTCCAGGAGAAACTGCGCAAGCCGCCGGTCAAAGCTTGTAAACAGAAGCTGCTGCATGGCCCACATCACATCGGAAAACCGCTCGGTCGCAAGCTTGTAGGAATAGAGCTCTGCATAGACATTCGCGGCAGTAATCTTTGCAAAGGTAACGGAGGAAATCTGCAGAAGCTCCGTATCTTTTTCGGCTTCAATATCCACTGCAAAATCAATTGTCTTTAAAACACAGGATGCAGAAAGAATGCAGACGCTGCCCTGTTCCAGGCGGTAAAGCGTGACTTCTCTGCCCTCATCCGATGTAATATACACACGCAGCGCGCCGCTCTTTACAATCAGGACTCCGATGCACTCGCTGTCCCCGCAGTAAAGCGCATCCCCCTTGTCATAATGTACCGCCCGCGCATTCTGCTTTAGCAGTGCAGCCTCTGCCGTGCCCAGCTTCTCCCAGAATGGCAGCAGCTTTTCCATCACTGCCTGGTCCTCTGCCCTTAACATAAAAAAACCTCCTGCAATCAGTCCTTGTATCCTTTACATGCACTGTAAATGATACTTTTTTATCAGACTGACTGCAATCGGTTTTCAGATTTTTATAAAGATTTTATCAAATGAACAGGTTGACATTGGATTCCTCGGCATCTCCAAGATAGGAAGCCACACCGGCAAGCTCAACGCCGTCGATCAGCTCCTCCTGGCGGATGCCCATGATATCCATGGACATGGTGCAGGCTACAAGCCGGATTCCGCTTTCCTGTGCGGACCGGATGAGCTCCTCAAGAGAGCTGACATTCTTGTCCTTCATAACCTTTTTCATCATGGCAGTGCCCATACCGCCCATATTCATCTTGGAAAGCTTCAGCTTCGTGCTGCCCTTCGGCATCATTGAACCGAACATTCTGTCCATCAGCGACTTTTTAACGGAAGGTCCGTCCGGCCTGCGCAGGATATTGAGTCCCCAGAAGGTAAAGAACATGGTAACCGGCCTGCCCATGGCACGTGCGCCGTTCGCAATGATAAAGGATGCAAGTGCCTTGTCCAGATCGCCGCTGAAAACAATGATTGTCTTGCCCTGCGGGAGCGCTGCCGGGACACCTGCCGCCGGCTGTGCAAACGGCGCATTCTGTCCCGCTGCGGTCACAGCTGCAGGAATCTGTCCGGATCCTGCGTCTGCATGCGTACTGCAGGCAGCTGTTCCGCCGTTTATCCCTTTCCCGATGTAGACCACGTTTTCCTTGCCGACACGTTCTTTCCTGATCAGTGTGTTGCCGGTTCTCCTGCACCAGGATGCAATATCTGCCGCAAAACCCATATCTGTTGCGGAAACCCTGAGTACCTCCCCTGGCTGCATTCCGGCAACCGCTTCGTTTACCTTCATAATCGGTCCCGGACACTGCAGACCGCAGCAGTCCAGAATCCGCATCTCTCTCGCCGGTAACGGTTCTGCCGGCGCTGCCGCGTCAGTATCTGCCGATGCCGTATTCCGGACAGCTCCTGCTGCTCCGGTACTGTCTCCCTCTGCATCCATACCTGCCGATGCCTTCTGTGACTTATAGAAGCTGGTACCGCCGGATAATACGGAAACGCTGGCAAAGCCGGAAAGCATCAGCATCCGCGCTGCATTGTAGGAACGTACGCCGATTGCGCAGTACGGAATAATCCGTCTGTTTCTGTCCAGCTCTCCCATACGGCGGCGCAGCTGTCCAAGCGGAATGTGCACGCTGCCCGGAATGGAGAATACCATACGCTCTGCATCCTCGGTTACATCGAGGACTGTATATTCATCCTTCCGTGCCGGGTCTGCCATAAGCGCATCCAGCTCATCGCACGAAATGAAGCTGACCATGCCGCGCAGGATATTCTCTGCCGTAAAGCCAAGCATGTTAACCGGATCCTTTGCGGAAGAGAAAGGCGGTGCATAGGCAAGCTCCAGTTCCTCCAGATCATAAATACTGCCCTTCAGCCGGATAACCGAAGCCAGTGTGTCAATCCGTTTGTCCACGCCGTCCTGTCCGACAATCTGCGCGCCAAGAATGCTTCCTTCTTTTGTAAAAATCATCTTCAGCGTAATCGGTGTCGCACCCGGATAATAGCCGGCATGGGATTTCTGGTTGATCAGTGCTGTCAGGTAATCCGTTCCCTTTACCTTTCCGGCTGCCTTAAGCTGCTTCTCATTCAGTCCGACTGATGCTGCATTCAGGTCAAAGACCTGTGCAACGGCGGTTCCGAGCGAGCCGGTGTATTTCTTATGATCTCCTGCCAGATTATCTGCCAGTATGCGGGCCTCCTTGTTTGCCGGGCCTGCAAGCGGAATCATGGTTTTTTCACCGGTCACCAGCTGATCCACCTCGATGACATCGCCGACCGCATAAATTCCGGGTACGGAAGTCTCCAGGTACTCGTTGACCGAAATGCCGCCCTTTTTATTAAGGAGCAGACCGGCTTCTTTTGCAAGTGCACTGTTCGGACGCACGCCGATGGACAGGATCACCAGATCCGCATCCACCGTCCTGCCGCTCTTTAATGTGATGACGGTCGTGCCGTTTTCCGTACGGAAGGACTGCACACCGTCTCCCAGTACCAGCTCCACATCATTCATGCGGATATTTTCATGCAGCAGGTTTGCCATCTCCTTGTCAAGCGGCGCCATAACCTGATCGAGCATCTCAATGATGGATACGGAAAGACCGGCCTTCCTGAGGTTCTCCGCCATCTCCAGACCGATAAAGCCTCCGCCGATGACGGCTGCCCGTTTCGGCTGTTTCTCCTGTATATAGGACTTTATTCTGTCTGTATCCGATACGCTCCAGATCGTGAATATATTCTCCGCATCAATACCCGGAACCGGCGGTCTCAAAGGAGAGGAACCGGTTGCAAGCACAAGCTTGTCATAGCTCTCCTCATAGGTTTCGCCGGTCCGCAGGTTTTTCACCTCGACCTTTTTTTCTGCAGGCAGAATCCGCGTCACCTCGTTCTGCGTCCGCACATCAATATTGAATTTTGCCTTCATTGCCTCCGGCGTCTGCAGAAGCAGTGCAGCCCTTGACTTGATCTCCTGTCCGATATAATAGGGCAGACCGCAGTTTGCATAGGAAATATACTCTCCCCGCTCAAACATGATGATCTGCATGTCTTCCGTTCTCCTGCGGAGTCTGGCCGCCGTCGTTGCACCGCCTGCCACACCACCGATAATTAATGTTTTCTCAGCCATTGCATTCTCCTCCATTGAATAGGTTATGGAAACATTCTACACATTTGCGCTGCCGCTTTCTGTGACAAAGTTACACAGACGGAACAAATCACTTCCTGCGGGTAAGAATTGCACCTGTGGGGCAGGCTGCCTTGCAGTCGCCGCAGCGGATACAGTCAATACTGTTGGGATTCTCCCAGACCCGGATATCCATACCGCAGGCTTTCTGGCAGGCACCGCAACGGATGCAGCTGTCCTCTTTGATACGGAAGCGGTAGAGTGCAACCGGATTGAAGCAGCCGTACATCAGTCCGAGCGGACAAAGGTATTTGCAGAACGGACGGTAAAAAGCGACAGACAGTATTCCGGTAATAAAAAGAACGGATACCTTAAGCCAGTAGCGCCATCCGATTGCAGCACGCAGTCCGCTGTTCATAAGTGTCAGCGGAATGCCGCCCATCAGCGTACCGCTCGGACAGATAAATTCACAGAACCATGGCTTGCCGATACCCGCCGTATTGACCAGAACCGACGGCAGAAGCAGTACAAAAATGACAAGCACTGCAATACGGAGATGCCGTAGATATCTGTGTCCCGGCAGGTTTTTCCGCTTGCGGAACACGGGAATCCTGTACAGGAGATCCTGAACCAGCCCGAACGGACATAAAAATCCGCAGACCAGTCTCCCGAAAAGGACGCCGAACGCAGAGATCATCCCGAACACATAAAGCGATACTCTGAACTGGCGGCTGTCAAGCACCGCCTGCAGCGATCCGATCGGACAGGATCCGAATGCTCCCGGACAGGAATAGCAGCTGAGTCCCGGCACACAGAGCTGCTTCAGCGGACCGGAGTAGATCCTGCCCTGCATATAGCCGGAAACATAACCGTTTGTCAGCGCTGCAAAGGCAATCTGAAACAAAAGCCGGAAACGGCTGTGCTTCCTCCCTGCCTCTCTTCTGCTGCCGGCGGCCGCTGCCTTCCTGCTGTCCTCTTTCCCGTTTCCGGATACTGTTTTCTTTCTGCTCTCTTCCATATCCGCCCCCTTTAGCCGATTCCGATGCATTCCATGCAGATACTGGCTGCCTTCTGGAAAACTGTAGCCGGCTCCTTTACGTAGATTCCGGCTGCAATCAGAAGGACAGATACCAGAAACAGCACCGCTCCCAGCCGGTCTTTCCTCTTTTCTGTCATAAAAAGATGCTCCTTTCCTCTCATCCGTCGTGCTCCGCAATAACAAAATTTACCCCTGCCGGTCGGGGCAAGGGCAAATCTTTTTTCTGTACATTCACTTCTCTTTAATCAGAATCCTGTCGTGTATCTTAATCAGGATCTTATCATATAATTCCGTCTCTGTCACCTGGTTAAAATATCAAACGAGACCATGATGACCTTTCTGTTTTCCACGTTTCCCATATAGTTGATTACCAGTACGATGCGGCAGAGATTCCCCTCCCGGTCATGGAAGACGGATTCCGTACTGAAATACGGATGCTCCTCCCCCAGGGTGCAGATTCCCTCATGGATTCTCTTATTGGTTTCCGCATCTGTGTTTTTATCCGCTTTTTCATCAAAGAAAACCGTATTGATGCCGTAGCCGAAAAATTCATTGAAAGCAACATTCACGCGGATCGGGTAGCATTCGGCATGATCATACTCATAAACGGCAAGCGGCTGGTGGACATGGTTGAAAAGGAACTCCAGGCTCGGATCGGAGGACCATATGGTTCTCCCCAGTGTTACTCTGTCCGCCGAGAGATTGTGTTCCTTGATGCCCTCATCGCCGTGTACAGCCAGTGCCTCATAGTCCTTTACCGGCATCGGCCTTGCAAAGAAATAGCCCTGGATGTAGCCGCAGCCGATGCTGCGCAGGAAATCCACCTGATGCGCGGTCTCCACACCCTCTACAATAACGGGGATGCTGAGCCAGCCTGCCATACGGATGATGGAGGACAGAATCCGCTCACTCCGCTCATTCTCGTCATTCCCGGAAAGGAACTTCATATCAATTTTGAGCACATCCACCGCGATGTCCTTTAAGGTATTGAGCGAGGAATAGCCGGATCCGAAGTCATCCATCAGCACCAGAAATCCCTTTTCCTGCAGAGACTTCACAATCTCCCGCATTGCATCCGGATTGTCCATATAAGCACTCTCTGTCAGTTCCAGATTCAGAAGCTTCGGAGAGATATTGTATTTTTTCACCAGACCGTCGATGATGCTGACAATATTCGGATTGTACATATTGGCTCTGGATATGTTTACGGAGATCGGCGCCGGCTGATAGCCCTCGTCCGTCCATCTGCGCAGACATCTGCAGACACTCTCCCACATATAATAATCCAGTTTGCCGATGAAGCCGTTCCTCTCAAAAACCGGAATAAACTCTCTCGGAGAAATCATGCCCTTCTGCGGATGCATCCAGCGCACCAGCGCCTCGCCGCCATAAGGTCTGTTGGTTTTCAGATCATACTGCGTCTGGATAAACGGAACAAACTGCCCGGAATCCAGCGCGTTCTGCATTTCATTGATAATCTCCTGCTCACGGCTTGCGGCATTCCTCATATCCTTGTCATAATAGCCGACGTAGGTGTTGTACTTCCCCTTGCAGGTTTTTGCCGCCATGGCAACCCGCTCGTACATCCCCTGGATCGGCATCGAGCGCTCCGTAATGATATAGATCCCGAATGTCGGCTTGATGAAGTAATCCTGCTTAAAGGATATGATGGCCTTCCTGGCCTTCTCCAGCTCTTTGTCTATTTTTTCCTTTTCATACGGAACACAGGCGCAGAAATTATCCGCGTTGATTCTTCCGTAGGTTGCTGTTTCAAACTGCTTTATCTGCTGTTCTATGCCGCGGGCAATCCGGATCAGAAACTCGTCTCCGACTTTCTCGCCCCAGAAGGAATTCAGCAGGCTGAACTGGTCCACATCCGTACGGATCAGCACATACTCGGTATCCGGATTGGCATCCAGCATTTTCCGCGTTTCCGTAAAGAATTTCCGCCGGTTGTAAAGACCCGTCAGCTGATCATGCTCTGCCTGATAGCGCATTTTCTCAAACATACCGATCTGGCTTCTCGCGATGGCATTTTTAAGACGGCTGCTCAGGATGGTAGGCTGGTAAGGCTTTGACACAAAGTCCCATGCCCCCATGGCAAGCGCCTTGATCTCCTCCTCCACGCCGGTATTGCTGGTCATGACAATAATCGGGATATCCTGGATATTCTCCTGCCGCAGCGCCTCAAGAACCGCATACCCATCCATCACCGGCATCACAATATCAAGAAGCACCGCCGCTATCTCGCTGTGCCTCTCCTGCAGGATATGAAGCGCATCTCTGCCGTTCTCCGCCTCGATGCATCCGAACTCATCATGCAGCATGTTCTTGAGAATTTCCCTGTTCATTTCCTGGTCGTCTACAATCAGCACCGAATGTTTGTTATCAATGGATTCTGCCATAATTCCTCTTTTCATGATCGGAAAAACGTTATTTACCGCAGATTCATCTGCTGCACCACACACTGTCCTCTGCCGCTGCGCTTTGCTTCATACATAGCCTGGTCCGCAGCCTGGTACATCTCCTCATAGGCTGCCGTTCCGTGCAGTTCCGCGATACCCTGGCTGCAGCTGACCGCAAGCCCCGCCGCAGGATCCGAGAGACTCTCAATCTCCGTCCGCACACGCTGTGAGAGCAGATTGAAATCCGTATCTCTGCCGACCTCACGGATCAGGATCATAAACTCATCCCCGCCGATTCTCCCGATGATATCCTCCTTGCGGAATCCCTCACCGAGTATCCTGCCGACCTCGCCCAGAATCCGGTCGCCCTCCAGATGCCCGAAGGTATCGTTTACGCTCTTGAATCCGTCTATATCAAACATCAGAAGCGCACACGGCGGATCCTGCTGCTTCCTCATACAGAAAAAGTCCCGCATCTGTGTCTCGCATTCCGCACGGTTCAGAACCCTCGTCAGCTGGTCCACGGTTCCCTGCCGCTTATACCGGTATTTGGTTATCCCCTCGGACGCCCTGAGCTGCATGACGATACGTGCCACCATATAAGCAGAAAGCATGCTCACAACAGAGCTGTAGCTGTATACCTTGGCGATGCGCACATCCTTGGCCTGATTCGCAAGAAGCAGGAATACCGTCTCGAGGAGCGCTATCAGCGGATATTCAATATAATCCGGCAGAATAAACAGGGCAGGCAGCACCACCATGACAATCGGGAAATAGACTGCTGCCACATTCGTTTCCGGCAGGATATCCACTGCCATACAGCCGCCGACTGCCGAAATATAGAACAGAATGCAGAGCGCTGTCACGGACTCCGGCCGTTTTTTTACCGCAAACCTATCATATCCGAAGCTGACCGCGATCAGCAAAAGCGCAATAAAGGAAAAAAGGAAATAGGGATAGGTCGGATGCCATGCCGGATACATCAGCGGCGTAAACAGCATGAAGAACAGAATAAAAGCCGCCAGAACAACGCTGACCTTTTTTAAGGTCAGCAGATTCGCCCTCATGATGTCCTCTGCCGCATCCCTGAAATATGCGCTTGCAGCGGACCATCTGAACATCCTCCGGATTCTATCTGTCAGCTTTGATTTCATGTCCCCTTTTCCTGATGATACATAATAAATATTGATTAATATATTTTAACATTTAATATATAAATTACAATAAAAAATCAGTTTTCAAAGCCAGAAAGCTCTCCAAGCGTCATTTCACCCCAGCTGTAGTTGCTGAGATAGCTGCCCTTGAAAAGCTGCGCATATTCTTTTTTCCCGGAGAGATACTGATAAAGATCGCATTCCACCCTTTCCGGCACGATCCGGCGCTTACCGTCCACGGATTCCACAACTTCCGGAATGCCGTACTCCTCAAGGATATTCTTAAGCCGGAGCGCTACCTTCCGGTAGCGGGCCAGCGTCACGGAACTCGACGGCTCCTCCGGCCACAGATACCCGATGGCCTCCTCCGAGGAAACAAAGCCGCCTCTCCGGTCCGTAAGCAGTGCAAAAAGCTCCTTGGACTTCTCACTGCGGAAGGCAATCGGTCTCCCCTCCACAAACACATCAAAATATCCGAAGGTATGAAGCACCACATGCCTTTCATGCAGCGCGGATTTCTCCGCTGCCGCTCCTCCGGGAGTCTCCGCTTCATCTGCAGGATATGCGCTTCTATGCGTATCGCTGTCAATATTGTAAAGCATGACATAGCGCGGTGCATCGCCCTCCGCAGACATCTGCGAGCAGATCGCCTTGATACGGCGCTCTGTCCCGCTCTCCTGGTCCTGATACACAAACTCTGCCTCGCCGCTTCTTAAAAGCTCTGCAAATCTGCTGTAAGGCACATGGCTGCGCTGCACAAAACTGCGGAGAAGCGTTTTCTTCTTAAGAAGAGCAGCCCACTCCTCCCGGCTCACGCCAAAGAACTGGCAGACATTTCCGCTTGTATACAGCGGGGTGACATAATTTCCGTTCAGCTCGAATGCAGCAATGCCGTCAGTGAAACGGAGGACAAGCTCCTGCATGTTTTCATTCAGGTTTTTTAGAGAGGCGTTTTCCGATCTGAGAAGCCGGGCCTCCTCCGCAAAAGACGCGGCACGGCAGCAGAAAAGGCTCATCGTACTGTCTGTTTTCAGGAAAATGCCGCTGTAGGAACAGAGCTCCCTCGCCGCATTCAGCGCGCGGTAATCGATCCGCGGCGGCAGATCCTCCTTTTCCGTATTTTTCCGCTGGTAGAAATCACGGAAAAAGGCCAGCATCCGCTCCTGATCCTCCGGAAACACCGTATCTCTGATCCACTTTTCCGTTGCCTCCCGCATCTGCAGCGGAACGCCCTCAATCTTTTTAAAAGCTTCCGAATGCGGCGCACTGATGCACTTTACAACATTCTCCGACAGATTGAATGCAAAAATCAGATCGTAGACCTCGGTCAGCGCCTTGAGATAGCGCCTGGCCTCCGCATCCATCCGGCGCTGGTATTTTTCCGTGATATCCATGCATACGCTCTGGAATTCCTCCGCACCTCCGGCACCGGTATGCTTGGTTACCCATCCGAAAAGATGCGCCCGGGTTCCATCGCAGCGGAGAATGGTGATCTCTCCTGCAACCGGCGAGCCCTGCTGGTTCACACGGTTCAGATAAAGACCTAAGCGTTTCCATTCCTCCATCGGAATCATCAGGTACAGATTCTCCCGGTAGCGGTCAAGATAATCCTGCCGTTCCGCGGGGTTCTCCGGGAAACGCAGGATTTCCATCATTTTTTCATTGATATAGGTAATCCGCGGCTGCTTCTCACAGGTATATTTCATAAAGCCGCAGGGAATTGTCTCATTCAGAAACTGCAGAGCGCCGGTCTCAGTCTTAAGCGCCGTAATGTCCGTAAGCACAGAATTCAAGGTCACCTCGTCCGCTGCAGCGCCCAGCGCGGTCATTGTATCGCTGACATACAAAAGACTCCCGTCCTTCCGCAGCATCCGGTACTGCAGCGTTCCGGTTTTGCCCGCACCCTCATCCATGAAATCCATGAGGAAGGCAAGATAGGCCGTCCTGTCCTCCGGATGCACCAGCGCCGTATAATCAAGGATATCCGTACCGGACGCCGTTTCCTCTTTAAGCTCTGTTTTTCCGATACCGAGCATCGTAAGGAAACTCTCACTTACATAGCAAAGCACCGGCTCAGTGAGCCGGTTTATACGATACTGGTGAAATCCGCTGATCGTCAGATTTATAATGTCCTCTATACTGCCCCTGATGTCTTCCATAAGCACTCCCGCAGCACAATTTCATAAACTTTCCGTTTTTATTCTATTATGTCCGGTGCCGCTCTGCAAGTCCTTCCGCAGCTCATTCTTCCGTATTTTGCCGCTGATCGTCTTGGGGAGAGCCTCTGCAAATTCCACAAAACGGATCCATTTATACTCGGCCAGCCGGCTGTTGCAGAATTCCCTGATCTTTTTTGCCAGCTCGAATGTCGGCGCCGTCCCCTTTACCGGCACAATCACGGCCTTGATGGCCTGCCCGCGGAGCGCATCGGGGATGCCGATGACACTGCATTCCTCTACGGCAGGATGCTCCATCAGCACATGCTCCACCTCATAGGGTCCTACACGGAAGCCGCCCGTCTTGATAATGTCATCAAAGCGGCCGTGGAACCAGTACTGCCCGGAAGCATCCATATAGGCAGCATCTCCTGTATGGTAGACACCGCCTCTCCATACATACCTGTACTGTGCCTCATTGTCAAGATAGGCACAGAAAACACCCGGCTGCCTGCCCTCTGCCGGCGGTATGATGACGACCTCCCCGATCTCACCGGCCGGAACCGCCTGTCCGTCCTTCTCGCGGAGCTCGATATGATAAAGCGGGGAAACGGTTCCGATGGAACCCTCTGCCGCGGTTCTGCCTCTGAAATTTGCCATCAGGAGCGCTGTCTCTGTCTGTCCGTAGCCCTCATGCAGGGGAATGCCGGTTTTTTCCGTAAAAGCACGGAAAATCTCCGGGGAGAGCTTCTCACCTGCGGTTGTTGCATGCCGGAGACAAGGCATCGGCGGTATTCCTTTCCTGACCAGATACCGGTACACCGTCGGCGGCGCGCAGAAGGACGTTACGCCGTAGCGATTGATGACTGTCGTCAGCTGCTTCGGATCAAAGGTATCAAAATCAAAAACCATGACGGCACTGCCGACCAGCCACTGTCCGTAAATTTTGCCCCAGGATGCCTTTGCCCACCCGGTTTCAGCCACTGCAAAATGCAGACCGCCATCTTCCGCCTCATGCCAGTATCTGGCGGTTACGATATGCGCAAGCGGATAGGTGAAATCATGAATGACCCCTTTGGGATTGCCGGTCGTACCGGAGGTGAAATAGAGGAGCATCGGATCTTCCGCGCGTGTTTCTACACGTTCAAGCGTATCATCTGCATGCTGCATTTCCTCCGTCAGATTCCGGAATCCCGGAACACTCTCGCGGACTGTCCAGAGCTGCATCCTGTTTTCTGTTCTTCTGCCTGCATCGGAGCGCGCAAGCTCTCCGAGCGCTTCCCGGATCCTCGCCGGCACTCCGTCCTGCGGGGTGCAGATGACTGCACGTACATCTGCTGCCTGGAAACGGTAGACAAGATCACTGACCGTCAGCATATGCGTTGCCGGAATCAGTGTGATACCAAGCTTATGCATGGCGACCGCAGCAAACCAGTATTCATAGTGACGCTTCAGAATCACCATTACCCTGTCACCCCGTCTGAGACCTGCGGCCTTCAGGACATTCGCGGCACGGCAGCTTTGATTTTTCATATCGCCGAAGGAAAAAATATGTTCCTCGTTTTCTGTATTGCACCAGACAAGTGCACGTTTTTCCGGTGTTTCTGCCGCAATGGCATCCACAACATCATAGCCAAAATTGAAATTGTCCGGATAATCCAGACGGATGCTTCTGAGCGCACCGTCTGCATCAACATCCTCCCGGCAGAATTTATGATAAATACTCATTCAGACTCCTTTGTCTCTGTTCCGCTTCCGATGCGGCGGAACCTTTCATAACGTCTGGCAATCAGATCCGGATCCTTTGCGAGGCTGTCAAGCTTCTCATGGAGGAGTGTGCGGAAGCTGTCATAGAATTCCTTTTTCCCGAGATTCTTTTCCGGCAGGATCCGCTCGACAATGCCGAGACTTCTGGCATCCTCCGCTGTAAGGCGCAGGCTTTCCGCTGCTTCGGCTGCCTTGGACGGATCCTTCCAGAGGATGCTTGCGCAGCCCTCCGGAGAAATCACGGAATAGACGGCATTCTGCAGCATCCAGACCTCATCGGCAACCGCCAGCGCCAGCGCACCGCCGCTGCCGCCCTCGCCGATCAGAACGGACAGCTCGGGCACGCACAGCGTACTCATCTCCATCAGATTTTCCGCAATGGCCTGCCCCTGCCCGCGTTCCTCTGCGCCGATGCCGCAGTAGGCACCCGCCGTATCAATAAAGCAGATAACCGGCCGGCCGAATTTCTCTGCCTGCTTCATCAGGCGGAGCGCCTTGCGGTACCCCTCCGGATGCGGTGCACCGGAATTTCTTTCTGCTCTCTCCCGCGCGGTATGCCCCTTTTCAATGGCGATAACGGTGACCGGCATCCCGGAGAGCGCGGCAATCCCGCCGACAATGGCCGGATCATCTGCAAAACGGCGGTCGCCGTGCAGCTCCATAAAATCACTGAAAACGTTGCTGATATAGTCAAGACCGGTCGGTCTTATCCCCTTCCGCGCCAGCTTTACTCTTTCATATGGCATTTCATGCATCTGCATATCCTCCGCTGTGCATTCTGAGAAGCCGGGAAAGAATCCTTTTCTGACTTCCGCGCGCTGCGATTCCGTCTATGAACCCGTGCTTAAGAACCATCTCTGCCTTCTGGAATTCCTTAGGAAGCGTTTTCCTGATTGTCTGCTCGATTACCCGCGGTCCGGCAAAGCCGACTCTTGCGCCCGGTTCTGCCAGAATAATATCTGCCTCCATGGCAAAGCTTGCCGTCACGCCGCCTGTCGTCGGGTCTGTCAGTACCGCAATGTACAGCAGGCTGGCATCACTGTGCTGCTTGACAGCCGCACTGGTCTTGGCCATCTGCATGAGAGACAGAAGTCCCTCCTGCATACGCGCGCCGCCGGATACCGTGTAGCCGATGACCGGCAGTCCATGTGCTGTCGCATATTCAAACAGGGAAGTTATCTTTTCTCCGACTGCACTTCCCATGCTGCCCATCATAAAATCCGCTTCCATCACAAAAAGACAGATCTGCTGTCCGCTGATCCCCGCCGTACCGCACAGCACCGCTTCCGTCTCGCGGCTTGCCGTGCGCACGGTTTCCAGCTTCTCTCCGTACCCCGGAAACTGCAGCGGATTCCCTGCCGAAACACCTGGAAAGAGCTCCCGGAAGCTGCCCGGATCCGTCAGCGCGGAAATCCGTTCGCGCGCCTTTATCCGGAAAT
>CAZPEW010000023.1:8865-17512 GCA_964585695.1 uncultured Lachnospiraceae bacterium | reverse complement strand
TCGTCGATGCGGCTCCCCCCGCCGCTGCTCCGCCTCCCGCCCCGGCCACGGGGACAGATGGTTTCTGACCAGATAAAGAACGAGTGCCTTGATTTTGTAGGAAAACATAACGGAATACTGCCGGCGCTCGCCATCATTCGCGTAGGGGAGAGACCGGAGGATCTGGCCTATGAGAGAAGCGTAAAAAAGCGTTTCATCGATTTTGGCATGGAAGTAAAAAATTATGAGCTGAAAAAGGACTGTACAGATGCCGAGTTCCAGGAGGTTTTTGATTTCATCAATGATGATCCTGAAATCAACGGCATTCTGGTGATGCGTCCGCTGCCGCCGCAGATCGATGAGAAGACAATGCTCAAGAAGCTGAAACCGGAAAAGGATATGGACGGGATTTCTCCTGTCAACATCGCAAAGGTCATGCTGATGGAACCGGATGCGATTGCGCCTTGTACGGCACAGGCGGTTATAGAGCTTCTGAAGGCATATAAGATTGAACTTGCCGGGAAGCATGCAGTTGTTATCGGACGTTCGATGGTTGTCGGCCGGCCGCTTGCCATGCTTCTGATGAAGGAAAATGCAACGGTAACGGTCTGCCACAGCAAGACGGAAAACATCAAGGATATCACTGCAACCGGAGACATCGTAATTACGGCAGTGGGCAGGCCGCGTATGGTCGGTTCAAGCTATATCAAGGAAGATGCCGTGGTTGTGGATGTCGGCATCAATGCGGATGCGGACGGAAAGCTCTGCGGAGACTGCGACTGGGATACAATCATTACGAGAGCGGCGGCTGCAACACCGGTGCCGGGCGGGCTCGGAACGGTAACAACAGCCGTACTGGCAAAGCACCTGATGGAAGCTGCGGCAAAGCAGATGGATTTCACGCATGAGGATCCGGAAAAGGATTCTTACGTGGAATAAGAAATAACGGGAGCTGCAGCGAATGCTCTGATCAGCCAAAAAAGCTGCTTCTTCATAATGCATATGCATTCATGAAGAGGCAGCTTTTTGAATTCTGTTATATTGTCCTCGTTTTGATTATTTTACTGTCTTTGCGGCAGTGCCAAGGCTGACACCTTCATTCGCATTCTTTTTAATGGTGTCGATTGCATTGCGGAGTGCCGGGATTGCCAGCAGGATCAGCGTGATGACTGCTTCGGAGCCGATGTAGATGAAGTTGTAGACAGCGGAGTAGGCAGCCGGATTCCAGCCCTCCCAGGCATAGGAACCGAAAAATACAAAGCCGGACAGGAAGGCAAAGAACCATCTTCCGAGGCAGGCGGCAAGATAGCCCCTGTAAAGACCATGCTTCTGTTTTGCAAAGAAGCCGGAAAGACCAAGCGCGCCGAATGCAAGCGGATAATCAATGATAACCTGGATCGGAGTCAGGATATACGGACCCATGATGAACTGCAGGAGTCCGTAGGCAACGCCGGATGTGATACCGATGGCAGGTCCGAAGAAATAGCCCGGAAGTGCGGCAAAGAGCATGGAAAGCAGTGTGATGGAGCCGCCGGTCGGGAATTCAAAGACCTTGATCATGCTGGTGACGGCAGCAAGTGCGATGCACAGAGCACAGTAAACGAGAACCTTGACATTTTTTGACATAAAAAAACCTCCTTTTTGTAGGAGGGGCACACACAATCTGTTCTGTACGGAAAAGGATCCGAAAACCAGCTGCTGCATTCCGCTGCAGTACAGATTATAAACAGTTGCTTCCCTACGCAGGTATTAACCTGATCAGGTGAAAAGGGTTGGTCAGATGACCATCTCAGCAATAGCGCCCCTAGCGATATATCTTATTATAGCGAGACACCGGTTGTTGTCAAGCCGGCAAGTCTATGCTATATTGCTAATACACTTTTACACAATGATACCGGGAGAGCCGTAAGGCAGGAGAGGTATCTTGGAGAAAAAAGAATACAAACAATACCGGAAGCTGGGGAGATTAAAGCAGGGAATCATGATTGTCTGCATGGTTGTCTGCGGTTTTTATTATGCCTTTTATACACGTCCGCAGGAAGCGCCGCGCTACAGCTTTGAGGCAGCCGTCGGAACAGCATACGGATCCGCAGGATCAGAAGCTGTACAGCCGGAAACAAAGGATGTTCAGGCGGAAACAGCAGGTATGCAGCCGGAAACAGATGCTGTGCCGGCAGGGCCGGAATCTCTGCCGGAAAGTACAGAAAATGCATCTGTCAGGGCGCAGGCTCCGGCAGCAGCAGAACAGCGCATCAATCTGAATACTGCCACGGCGGAGGAGCTGGACAGTCTGCCGGGGATCGGGCCGGCAACCGCAAAGCTGATCATTCTGTACCGGGAGGAAAACGGGGGATTTGTTACGCCGGAGGAAATATGCAATGTCAGACGGATCGGCGATAAAACCTATGAGAAGCTTAAGAACCGGATCTGTGTCTGAGCGGCATGACTTATGCAAAATGCCGAAATCAGATTGCACAAGAGATCGGCTTCCACTTTATTCGGTTTTGTGGTATCATGTTTGCATAATTATGATAATTTTTAAATGTTTTCCATATGGAGGTTCAGTTCATGGAGCAGAATGAAGAGAGAGCTACGCATGTAGTTTATGAAAAAGACCAGAACGGTGAGGTCATTATAGCCGATGAGGTCATAGCCATTATAGCTGGGATTGCCGCAACAGAAGTTGAGGGTGTGGATTCCATGAATGGCGGCTGGAGCGGAGAGATCATTTCAAAGATGGGCTTCCGTGATCTTTCTACGGGTGTCAAGATCGAGATTGACGACAATCACGTATCTGTTGACTTAAGTCTCAACATAAAGTACGGCTATTCAATCCCGGAGGTATCCGCAAGTGTGCAGGATAAGGTCAGCCAGGCAATTGAGAGCATGACGGGGCTGAATGTTCTTGATGTAAATATTAAAATTTCCGGTGTGGTGACAAATGAATAAAAGAGAAGAAAGAGATCATAAATTCAAGCTCCTTTTCTGCACGATGTTTTATCCGGGACAGGAGATTCCGGGACAGCTCGAGCGGTATTTCGAGTCCCCGGACTATGAGGACGGCGAGGCGACCATTCACATGGAGAGTCTCTCGGAAGAGGATGAATACCGCCTTAGAAATGAAGTGCAGAAAATAGTGGATAAAATCCCGGAGCTGGATGAAAGGATTGATTCCATTGCAGAGGGATGGAAGACCGGCCGGATGTCCAAAACCGATCTTACAGTCCTGCGCCTTGCGCTGTATGAAATTGTCTATGACGATGAGGTGCCGGAAAAGGTATCGATCAATGAAGCTGTTGAGATTGCAAAAAAATACGGCGGAAATGAGTCCGGCGCATTTGTAAACGGAATCCTGGCAAGACTGGTCGGTACGGATGAGGATAAGACATCGGTCAGAAAGGAAAGCAGATCCCGCAGCAGGAAGGGGCAGCTGACCAGCAAGACCGGTGATGATCATGCACGTCTGCACATTCTTTTCAACAAAACCGTTGAGGAAGTAAAGAAAAAGCCGACGGCAGAGGAACCGGATCAGCCTGCATCTCCGGATACAGCTGAAGCGGATCAGAACAGCAGGGAATGAAAGACAACGCTTATACCGTCTCGCAGATCAATCACTATATCAGCAGGATGTTTGCAGAGGATTTTGCGCTGAACGGCATTACAATCAAGGGTGAGGTATCCAACCTGAAGTATCATACTTCAGGTCATATTTATTTCACTTTAAAAGACACGGCTTCGCAGATTTCCGCAATCATGTTCCTGGGAAATCGTGCGGGGCTTAAGTTTAAATTAGAGGATGGTATGCAGATCCTCTGTACCGGCAGTGTCGGCGTCTATGAGAAGGGCGGCTCCTATCAGTTCTATGTCAGAACGATTACGGCAGACGGGGTCGGCGATCTGTATATCCGTTTTGAACAGCTTAAAAAGGAGCTGTCCGAAATGGGAATGTTTGATGCCATGTATAAAAAACCGGTTCCGAAGTATGCATCAAGGATCGGAATCGTGACGGCCAAAACCGGTGCGGCTGTCCGGGACATCATCCAGATTTCCAGACGCCGGAATCCATACGTGGAGCTTATCCTGTACCCGGCACAGGTCCAGGGTGAGGGTGCCGCAGAATCGGTTGCAGAGGGGATACGGACGCTGGACCGGATGGGCCTTGACACGATTATTGTGGGAAGAGGCGGCGGATCCATAGAGGATCTCTGGGCGTTTAATGAGGAAACGGTTGCAAAGGCGATTTTTGATGCGGAGACACCGGTCATCTCGGCGGTAGGGCATGAGACGGATACGACTATTGCGGACTATGTGTCCGATCTCCGGGCGCCGACGCCTTCCGCAGCAGCGGAACTGGCTGTCTATGATTATAATGACCTGATGGAGACATTCGCATCCTACCGGGGGACACTTGACAGTCTGATGGAGGAGAAGCTGGCAGAGGCAAGACAGCAGCTTGCCCTTCTGCAGCTGAAGGTAAACCGGAACAGTCCGTCAGCGGTCCTTAAGCTGGACCGGCAGAAACTGGCGCGTACCAGAGAGCAGCTTCTGCTTTTTATGGAACGGCGGCTTACGGAAAGCCGGAACCGGCTCAGAAATTATGAAGGAATGCGGGATCTCCTGGACAGACGGATCACGGAAAGCAGACATCATGTGCAGCTTCTGTCGGCACGGATGGAGGCGGATTCGCCGGTGAAGCGGCTGTCAGGCGGCTTCGGATATATTGCAGGAGCTGACGGGAAGCGCATAGACTCGATCCTTAAAGTTAAAAATAATGAAGTAGTTGAGACAGTGCTGAAGGACGGCAGCTTCCGGAGCCGGGTACTGGAGATTGATAAGCCGGAAGGGGAGGAAATGTCATGGCAGTAAGGAAAACCGATAAAACCAGGAAAACTGCGGAAACCGGAAATGCGGCGGAGACCGGAAAGGCTGCGGATACAGGGAAAACAGCAGAGACAGGCAGAACCGGGGAGACGGCAGAGCCGCAGAGCGGCAGCGAACCTGAAAAGAAGCCGGAGCTCAGCGAGGTCTTTGCTGCGCTGGATACGCTTGTGGAGGCAATGGAAAAAGAAGAAAGCCTTGAGAAGTCCTTTGCTCTTTACAAAAAGGGCATCAGTCTTCTGCAGAGTGCCAATGACAGTATAGATAAAATAGAAAAGCAGGTAAAGGTACTGGATGATGATGGAATTCTCTCATGAACTCAAAAAGAAAACGGAAAGCGCCGATGCGATTATCCGTGAGATGCTCCCGGAGATAAAGGGGCCGCAGCGGATTATCATGGAGGCCATGAATTATTCCGTGGAGGCAGGCGGCAAGCGGATCCGTCCGATTCTGATTTCCGAATGCTATGAACTTTTCCAAAGGGATCCGGAGAGGGATGCTTTTATGCGTCCGGTTCTTGGCGCTTTTATGACGGCGATGGAAATGATTCATACCTTCTCGCTCTGCCATGATGATCTGCCGTGCATGGATGGTGATCAGTACCGCCGCGGCAGGGAATCCACCTGGTATAAATACGGTGAGGATATGGGGACGCTGGCAGGCGATGCCCTTTCGCTGTATGCATTCGAGCTGATCGGAAAAGCCTGGCAGGACGCCCGGAAGCAGTCCGATGCGGCATGTGCGGCATGTGCGGCGGATGCGGCGGATGGCGCAGCGGCGCTTCGCGCTGCAGAAAAGATGTTTTCCTACAGTGACAGCGTGCTCCGCGCCATGCATATACTTGCGGAAAAGGCGGGCATCAGCGGTATGATCGGCGGACAGGTGCTGGATGTGCAGATGACCGGCAGACCGCTCGGAGAGGAGCAGCTGCAGTTTATCTATTAAAAGAAAACCGGCGCGCTGATCGAGGGCTCCATGATGATCGGTGCCTGCCTTGCCGGGGCGTCTGCGGATGAGCTGAAACAGATGGAACGGATCGGCAGCAGTATCGGTGTGGCTTTCCAGATCCAGGACGATATCCTTGATGAGACCAGCACAAGCGAAGTGCTTGGCAAACCGATTCATTCGGATCTTGAAAATAATAAGACGACGTATGTAAGTCTCCATGGCATTGCGGACGCCGGAAAGGAAGTTGAGAGGCTTTCGGAAGAGGCCGTCCGGGGCCTCATGGCACGCAGGACGGATGCGAATGCTTCTGCCTGTGCTTTTCTGACGGCTCTCACGGAAGCTCTGATTCACAGAGAGAAATGATGCGATGATACTTGAAAAAATCAACAGCCCCAAGGATCTCGAGGGACTCTCAGAAAAAGAACTGAATATCCTGGCCGGGGAAATCCGGCATTTTATCATACAGAAAACCTCGGAGCTCGGCGGACATCTGGCATCCAATCTGGGTGTCGTGGAGCTTACGATCGGACTTTTCCGTGCGCTCGATCTTCCGAAGGACAAAATTGTATGGGATGTCGGACACCAGGCTTATACGCACAAGATTCTTTCCGGGCGGAAGGAGAATTTTGACGGTCTCCGGCAGTACGGCGGCATGAGCGGATTCCCGAAGCGCTCGGAGAGCCCGTATGACTGCTTTGATACCGGACACAGCTCCACATCCATTTCCGCAGGCCTCGGCATGGCGCAGGCGCGGGATATTCTCGGAGAGGACTATACCGTTGTTTCCGTCATCGGAGACGGTGCGCTGACCGGCGGCATGGCATATGAGGCGCTTAACAATGCAGCGCGGATGAAAAAGAATTTCATTATTGTCCTGAATGACAACAACATGTCGATTTCCCGCAATGTCGGCGGCATGTCCAGGTATCTCAACGGTATCCGTTCGGACAAGGGCTATAACCAGTTAAAGAACAATGTCGGCGGTTTCCTTCTGTCGATTCCGGTTATCGGCAAACCGATTGTGGACAGGATCCAGAAGACCAAAAATTCCATCAAACAGCTCGTGATTCCGGGTATGCTTTTTGAGGACATGGGTATTACCTATCTCGGTCCGATCAACGGACACGATATCGGCGCGGTGGAAAAGGCCATCCGGGATGCAAAGAAGCTTGATCATGCCGTTATCGTGCATGTCCTTACCAAAAAAGGCAAGGGCTACAAGCCGGCAGAGAAGTTCCCGTCCCGCTATCACGGCGTGGCGCCTTTTGACATCCGTACCGGAAAACCGCTTAAGGAAAAGGCGGGGGAGACCTATACGGATATTTTTGCAGACAAAATTCTTGCACTCGGTGCGGAGAATAAAAGAATTGTTGCGGTAACGGCGGCAATGCCGGACGGAACCGGACTGAATAAATTTGCAGAAGCCTATCCGGAACGCTTTTTTGATGTCGGTATCGCGGAGGCGCATGCCGTGACCAGTGCAGCCGGTATGGCGGCGGCGGGACTGAAACCGTTTGTCTGCGTATATTCGAGTTTTCTGCAGAGAGGCTATGACCAGATTGTACATGATGTCTGCCTGCAGAAGCTGCCGGTTGTTTTCTGCATAGACCGGGCAGGGCTTGTCGGCTCCGATGGAGAGACACACCAGGGGATTTTTGATTATTCATATCTTTCACATATTCCGAATATGACGGTTATGGCGCCTAAGAATGCAGCGGAACTGGAGGACATGCTGGACTTTGCGGCAAAATATCCGTATCCGATCAGTGTGCGGTATCCGCGCGGCACCGCTTATGCGGAACTCTCGGAATTCCGTGCGCCGATTGTACGCGGCAAGGCGGAGATCCTTTACAGGGGGACCGATATTGCAATGATTGCAGCAGGCTCCATGGTTTCGACGGCGGATCATATCCGTACCAAGATGCAGTTTGCGGGGCTGAATATGACGCTGGTCAATGCGCGTTTCATAAAGCCGATTGATACAGAGATACTGGATCAGCTTTCCGAGGCGCACAAGGTGATTATTACGCTGGAGGAGAATGTGCAGCAGGGCGGCTTCGGCATACAGGTGACAGAGTATATCCATATGCATCACCCGGAGATCCGCGTCATCAATATCACACTGCCGGACTGCTATGTGGAGCACGGTGATGTCTCCAAGCTCCGTGCAGGACTCGGAATCGATTCTGATTCCATCATCAGTGAACTGAAAGAAGAGGGCGTATTTGTTGAAAAAGGAACGTCTTGATGTACTGCTTGTAAACAAAGGCTTCTCCGAGTCCAGAGAAAAGGCAAAGCGGACCATTATGGCCGGCATTGTCTATGTCAACGGGCAGAAGGAGGACAAGGCCGGATCGGTTTTTGATCCGGAGTCGGAGATTGAGGTGCGCGGCAGTGTACTGAAATATGTCAGCCGCGGCGGTCTCAAGCTGGAAAAGGCGATCGCCGAGTTTGCGGTATCCGCCGAGGGAAAAACCTGTCTTGATATCGGTGCATCCACCGGCGGCTTCACCGACTGTATGCTGCAGAATGGAGCCGTCAAGGTTTTTGCCATTGATGTCGGCCATGGGCAGCTGGACTGGAAGCTCCGGAATGATCCGCGTGTGGTATCCATGGAAAAGACCAATATCCGTTTCGTAAAGCCGGAAGATATCGGTACTCCGGCAGGCCTGATTTCCATCGATGTCAGCTTCATTTCCCTGAAGCTCGTGCTTCCGGTTGTAAAAACCCTGATGGCACCGGACTGCCAGGTTGTCTGTCTCATCAAGCCGCAGTTTGAGGCGGGACGTGAGCAGGTCGGCAAAAAAGGAGTGGTGCGGGATAAAAAGGTGCATCTGCAGGT
>CAZPEW010000023.1:0-8855 GCA_964585695.1 uncultured Lachnospiraceae bacterium | reverse complement strand
CCATCGGTTTTGCCTTAAAGGGACTTACCTTCTCGCCGATCAAGGGACCGGAGGGAAATATCGAGTACCTTGCACTTCTTACGGCATCAGAATCCGACGCAGATGAAGAAACACTCCCGGACCGGGTGAGACAGAAGGCAGAGGAAGTGGTAGCCTCGTCCCATGCGCTTTTGGATCTTCCGGCCTGAAATGAGGATGAAGAATGAGAATTTCAGTCATTGTAAACAACAGAAAAGACGAAGCCAGAGGCTATGCGGAACTTGTATGCAGTCTCCTCAGAGAAAAAAATGTGGAGGTACATGTCCTGCATCATGAGAACTACCGGAAGGAAGAACTGCTGGGCTCTGACTTTGTAATCACACTCGGCGGAGACGGCACAATGCTCCGTACGGTGCACGTGCTTTCCGGGGCGGAAATCCCCGTCCTCGGCATCAATGTGGGGCATCTCGGATATCTTGCCGAGATTTCCGGCAAGGAGCAGATTCCGGAGGCACTGGAGGCACTCGTCAGCGGAAACTTCATCCGCGAGACCCGCGCAATGCTTTACGGCGAGGTCGTCCGGCAGGGACAGGTCATCGTCCGCGGCCAGGCACTGAACGAAGTGCTCCTGTCCCGCGGCAAGGGCATCATGATCCTCCGCTTCAGTGTATATGTGGACGGCAGGGAGGCCAGCCGCTACTGCGCAGACGGCATTATCATATCCACGCCGACCGGCTCGACAGCCTACAACCTGTCTGCAGGCGGACCGATTGTATCACCGGCCGCCCCGGTCTATATCATGACGCCGATCTGTTCGCATTCGCTGAATGCACGTGCCGTCGTCATGGAGGACAACCGTGTGCTGGAAATCCATGTGGAATCGGACCAGCAGCTGGTGGCCTTTGACAGCGAGAACATTACGGAACTTGAGGTGGGCGATATCCTCAGGATCCACAAGGCAGAGCAAAGCGCAGCACTGGTCAAGATACGGAAGGAAAGCTTCCTGGAAACGCTTCGGGAGAAGATGTCCGAGGCATAAGAAAGAGGATCTCATGAAAAAGAGCAGACATCAGAAAATAATCGAACTCATCGGAAGAAAAAGAATTGAGACCCAGGAGGAGCTTGCGGACCTCCTGAATGCAGAGGGCTACAAGGTCACCCAGGCCACTGTGTCCCGCGACATCAAGGAGCTGAAGCTCTCCAAGGTTACCGGAGATGACGGCAGGCAGTATTATCAGATCATCAATGAAAATGAGAAAGGCCTCTCGGACAAGTATAAAAGAGTGCTCCGGGAAGCTCTTGTTTCCATGGACACTGCAGGCAACTTCCTGGTTGTCCGTACCATGGCAGGCATGGCGAATGCTGTCGCAGCGGCTCTGGATCAGTTCCGTTTTGAAAAGATCGTCGGAACGCTGGCAGGCGATGATACCATCATGTGCGCAACCAAAAACCCTGAGGATGCCGCAGAGATCCTGTCCCATTTAAAGCGAATGATGGAAGACAGCAGATAAAACACAGAAATCCGGCACACAGCGCAATACCGATATCGTTACAGAAGGTCATATAAAGGAGAAGAAATGCTGTATCATCTTCATGTTAAAGACCTGGCTCTGATCGATTCCCAGGAAGTGGAATTCGGACCGGGGCTGAATATCCTCACCGGTGAGACCGGTGCAGGTAAATCCATACTGATCGACTCCATCAACCTTGCCCTTGGCCAGAAAGCCAATAAGGACATGATCCGTTCCGGCAGGGAGGAGGGGTATGTCGAGCTTGTATTTGGCGACCTCACGGATAAGCAATCCGCGTTTATGCGTACACTTGGCATCATACCGGAGGACGGACAGATCATCATTCGCCGCAGACTGACCAAGACGAGGTCGGAGATCAAGATCAATGACCAGACCTCCACACTTGCGCGGCTCCGGGAGGTTACCGAGCAGCTGATCGATATCCACGGGCAGCATGAGCACCAGAGTCTGCTGCGCGAGGGCTCTCATCTCCGGATTCTGGATGACTTTATGACCCGGGAAACGGGCGGCCTCCGGAAAGAGGTTTCTGATGCTTACCGGAAATATACGGAGGCAGAGGAGAGGCTGGCCGGATTTACGCTTGATGAGGCACAGCGGCTCCGGGAGATTGATTTCCTTCATTTTGAGACGGAGGATATCGAGAAGGCGGAGCTCCGTGAGGGCGAGGAGGAGACACTGGCCGCAAAATACCGGAAGTACCAGAATTCGAAGCGTATTTATGCTTCTGTCGGCAAGGCGCGGGACATCCTCTCGGAAAGCGATTTCCGCCGGGCTGTAAAGGAAGTGCAGGATGCAATGCAGTTTGACCCGGCATTGCAGGATATTTCAGACAGCCTTTATGATCTGGAATCCATCGCGGATGATACGCTGCGCAGCCTGGATGATTACCTCGGGGATAATGAATTTGATGAGGAGGATTTCCGGGAGACGGAGGAACGTCTTGACTATATCCGCGGCGTAATGGCAAAATACGGCGGCACGGTGGAAAAGACAGAAAAGGCACTTGCGGAAAAAAAGGACAGACTCCTGGAACTCTCGGATTATGATGCCGCAAAAAGAAGCGCGGCGCAGGCTGTTCTGGACAGGAAACAGGAACTGCTGCGTCTGTGCCGGAAGCTGACGGAAAAAAGGAAGGCCGGTGCAGAGGTGCTTGCCCGCCGGATATGCGGGGAAATGACCGAGATGGGCTTCCTGGATGTGCAGTTTGCATTTCCGTTTACGCTTCTCCAGGAACCAACGGGCGGCGGCATGGATGAGGCACATTTTGAGGTGAGTCTCAATCCGGGCGAGCCGCTCCGTCCGCTTGCCGAGGTTGCATCCGGCGGTGAGCTCTCGCGGATCATGCTTTCCATCAAGACGGTGCTGGCTGATACCGATGAAATCCCGACGCTGATTTTTGATGAAATTGATACCGGCATTTCCGGCAGAACCGCAGAACGGGTTTCCGATAAGCTGAAAAAAATCGCAGCAGGGCATCAGGTAATTCTGATCACCCACCTCCCGCAGATTGCCGCAAAGGCAGACATTCACTATCTTATCGAGAAACATGCGGAGGCCGGCCATACCCATACCGAGATCAAGGTCCTGACGGAGGATGAATCTGTGCTGGAGCTTGCGCGGCTGCTCGCCGGCGGACGTGTGACAGAGGCGGTTCTTGCCAATGCCAGAGAGCTTAAAAGCCTTGCAAGGGGTAATCTGAAATAGTATACTTGACTTATTAAAATTAGGAATCGGAGGTAAGATACATGAAAAATATATTGTTCCTGGGATCAGAGGCAGTACCGTTTATAAAAACGGGCGGACTTGCCGATGTTGTTGGTTCTCTTCCAAAAACAATTGATAAGCAGTATTTTGACTGTCGTGTCATGATACCGAAATATATGTGTATTCCCTGGAAATATCGTGAGAAAATGGAATATGTCACCCATTTTTACATGGATTATCTCGGTGTATCAAGATATGTCGGCGTACTGAAGTATGAATACGACGGCGTTACCTACTATTTCATAGATAATGAATCCTATTTCAGCGGTGACAAGCCATACGGCGACTGGTACTGGGATCTCGAGAAGTTCTGCTTTTTCTGCTATGCAGCACTTTCCGCCCTGCCGCTCCTCGGCTTCCACCCGGATATTATCCACTGTCATGACTGGCAGACAGGACTTATACCGGTACTGCTCAAGGATCGTTTTGCCGGCGGCGAGTTCTACCGTTCCATCAAGTCCGTCATCACCATCCATAACCTTAAATTCCAGGGCGTATGGGATGTCAAGACCATCCAGCGCTTCACGCAGCTTTCTGATTATTACTTTACGCCGGACAAGCTCGAATGCAAGAAGGACGGCAATCTGCTGAAGGGCGGTCTTGTATATGCGGACGCCATCACAACCGTATCTGATACCTATGCCAAGGAAATCATGATGCCTTTCTACGGAGAGGGACTTGACGGACTGCTCCGCGCAAGAGAGCATGATATCCGCGGTATCGTCAACGGCATAGATTACAATGAGTTCAATCCGGAGACGGATCCGTTTATTGCCAGGCAGTATGACCAGCGCAATTTCCGCAAGGAAAAAGCCAAAAACAAAAAGGCACTCCAGGAGGAGTGGGGCATGTCGGTAGATCCCAACCGCTTCATGATCGGCATTGTTTCCAGACTGACCGACCAGAAGGGCCTGGATCTGATCCAGTGTGTCATGGATGAAATCTGCTCGGATGAGCTGCAGTTTGTAGTGCTCGGAACCGGCGACGAGAAGTACGAGAACATGTTCCGTCATTTTGACTGGAAATATCATGACAAGGTTTCCGCGCAGATCTATTATTCGAATGAAGTCAGCCACAAGATCTATGCATCCTGCGATGCACTGCTGATGCCGTCTTTGTTTGAACCGTGCGGACTCTCACAGCTGATTGCACTGCGCTATGGTACGCTTCCGATCGTACGTGAGACCGGCGGACTGAAGGATACTGTTGAGCCGTACAATGAGTTTGAGGATACCGGTACGGGCTTCTCCTTCACCAATTACAATGCGCATGAAATGCTCAATGCCATCCGGTATGCAGAGGGTGTGTACTATGACCACAAGCGGGAATGGAACAAGATTGTGGACAGGGCAATGCTGAAGGATTACTCCTGGAAGACAAGTGCGGCAAAGTACCAGGAGCTTTATGACTGGCTGATCGGATACTAATATGAATTTTGTTGATGCATTACTTGGTAACTATATGTTTGTTGCTTCTGTTGCCTCCTGGCTTGCAGCGCAGGTTTTAAAAACGGCAATCGAAGCATATTTCAATAAGGAAATCAACTGGGAGCGCATGACCGGCTCCGGGGGGATGCCGTCAAGCCACAGTTCTACAGTATGTGCGCTTGCGACAGCTGCGGCAATCCAGTACGGGCTGGAGAGTCCTTATTTTGCGATCTGTTTTGTACTGGCCTCCGTCGTCATGTACGATGCAACCGGCGTCCGTCAGGAGACCGGCAAGCAGGCCAAGATTCTTAACAAGATCCTCGTGGACAACCCATTCAACTGGAAAGACGAGGAATTTGAGAAGAAGCTCAAGGAATATGTCGGACATACGCCGCTGCAGGTACTCGCAGGCGCAATCCTCGGGATCTGCATCGCATTCCTGGTAGCCGGAAACTACAGGTGATAAACATACTGACCGGATGGCAGCCGGAAGGTGCAGGTATAAGCAATACTGACTGGATGACAGTGGAAACTGCAGGTATAAATTACCGGACGAAAGGGTGAACGATCGTATTGACAATGAAAACCGTTTACAGGAAAATAGCTGTTCTTCTCTGCTGCATGCTGACTGCATGCAGCATCTTTGCGTGTAAGGGGATAGAAATTACCGGAAAAACCGAGGATGTAGAGGGGTATCCTGCAGCACAGGCCATGATCATTATCGGTTCTGAGCGGAACCGTTATCAGAGTGTTTTCGGACAGCAGATCTGGTCGCTTCCGGTAGAAGGGCAGCAGGAATCCGTCTACGGCCCTTATTTTACGGCAAAGATGAAAGAATTCCTGCAGGATATCAAAACACTGAATCTTCTGGCGGAGGAAAAGGGCATTATTGCTACTTCTACGGAGATGGAGCAGATCCGCGACATAGCTTCCCAGTTTTACAACGGTCTTACCGATGCAGACAAAACGTTCATGGGGAACTGTACCTATAAAGATGTTACAACCATGTATACAGAATATTTTGTTGCCTGCAAGACCGCAGAATATCTCCTCAGCAACGTGGACTCCGAGGTATCCGATGCGGATGCAAAGGTGATCGAGGTGCAGAAAATTGTTGTGTCCGACGAGGCAACGGCCAGACAGCTGCTGCAGCTTGTCAATGTATCCGGCGCCAACTTTGCCTACTATGCAAGACAGAATTCCGAGGATACCGAGATCAGCATGACCCTTGCAAAGAATGAAAAAGAGGACGCAGTCTATACAGCCGCTTTCCAGCTTGAAGACAATCAGATCAGTGATATCATCGAGCAGGACGGAAAGTATTATATCCTCAAGTGCATCAGCTCCTATGATCAGAAGGCCACCGATGACCGCAAGGAGAAGCTGGAGGAAGCCATCCGTTCCAATGCTTTTCTGAAGAGCTTCAACGACTATGCCGGCCAGCACATTGTCCGCTTCCGTGAGGATTACTGGAAAAATATCGACCTGACCGCGAATCCTGACAGCACCGCATCCAATTTCTTTGCACTCTATGACACCATGAACCAATAAGGCTTTCTTTCTGCGGCGCGGTTTCTGCGCCGCGCGTATTGTGTGCTGTTTTCCAGTGACGATATTTCAGTGCGGTTTTCCTTAATTTTTCACAATAAAAAAGCATATATATTCGCAGAAAATTCAGAATATATATGCTTAGTGAATGAAAGGTACCGGCTGCGGGGATTATTCAGAACGCTGCCTAAAATGTTAAAACAGCCGGAATCGGTTAGAGTGCCACCACGATGCCGCCGTCGGATGCATAGATGGTTGCGACGCCCATGGTGTCAGAAATGACGATATCACGGAAGGTGGCCAGTTTGAGGAATTCTTCCTTTACGAACTCGGCGCGTTCCCTGCAGTTTACATGCGTGATGCAGAGGCGCAGGTCTTTGGTCTTTTCCGGGCCGCCGACGGTCTGTACGGCAATTTCCACCATCTTTTTGAGCGCCTTATTGATGCCGCGCTGCTGGTCGAGCTTGATGATGACGCCATGGATGGCGCTCATGACAGGCTTGATGTTAAGTGCAGATGCAATCAGGAATTTAATGCCGGTCAGGCGGCCGTTTTTGCGGAGTGCATCAAGGGACTCCAGTACGAAATAAGTCTTCATCCGCGCAATCTGTGCATTGACTTTCTCGACGACGGTTTCAAAGGAGTCGCCGGCTCTTTTAAGCTCATCAATCATAATGCAGAGATTCAGCTGGCCGGCGGTTGCACTGTCGGAGCTGAAAACACAGATCTTCCTTTTGCTTTCCGGATGCGATTCCTGATACATCTGGTAGCCTACGCATGCTGACTGATAGCTACCGGACAGATGCTGTGAGAGTGTGATCAGATATACTTCATCTGCATCTGCATCAGCAATGGCCTTTTCATAGGTTTCAGGAGACGGGCAGGCGGTTTTGGGTCCGATCGGGGAAGCCGCGACACGTTTTAAAAAATCCAGCTGATCAAAGTTTTCGTCGTCCGGGATTCTGTAGTCACCGATCTCCAGAGTAAGCGGAACGTACTGATAGATGGGATTTTTTTTCATTTCAGGCGTGAAATCTGAACAGCTGTCGCCAATAATTTTGTATGACATAGAACCTCCAAACGCTTCATGTAGTTTTAATTACTACATTCTACAACAAAGACTCTGTAAAGTCAATACTGCGGAAGTCTTGCTTAACCCGGCGGAAGGCGTTAATATAGGATACAGCTGGAAAGTCCGGATTCAGTTATGATTTGAAGCGCAGTTGCAGCATAGAAAGAGCAGATACGGATGAAGGAAATCAAAGACAGAGAAAACAGAGATATGAACGATAAAGATATACACAGACCATTGCATCCGGCACAGGAAGATGGTTTTTACGATAAGGCGGATGAGGCGGAGTATGAGAGACGTCTTGCCGAGCATCACAGGAGAATCGAGGAACGCAGGAAGAAGCGCCGGCGGCAGGTATATATGTACCGCGGCATTGCGCTTGTACTTCTGCTGCTGGTGATCGGGCTTGCGGCATTCGGGGTAAAAGCGGCTGTAAAGTACTGCAGGAATCTGCTGCCGCAGCGTATTGAGGAGACCGCTGCAACAGCTTCGGACGCGCAGTCTGCGGGGGCAGGCGGGACGGAGAGCGGTGCTGCGCAGCAGGCATCGGAAAACAGCAGCCTTCCGGCGGAAGAGCAGAAACTTTTCGCACAGGCAGACCGGCTTGCAGCCATGTATGATTATGACGGCGCTGCCGTGCTGCTGAATACTTCGGCATATGGCACGGCGCCGGAAACTGTCAGCAAAATCAACAGTTATGTTGCGGCAAAGGCAGCAGCCAAGGCCTATGATCTGAATCAGGTAACGCACATCTTTTTCCATGCGCTGATCATTGACCCGTCACGGGCACTGACAGCAAATACCATAGGGCAGAGTTTCAATTCGGCCATGTGCACCAAAACTGAATTTGAGCGGGTTCTTGACCAGATGTACAAAAACGGATTTGTACTGGTCGGGCTGCATGATCTCGGTACAGCACAGACAGCCGCAGACGGCAGCGTGCAGATGACAAAAAAGCAGATTATGCTTCCGCCGGGCAAAAAGGCATTCGTACTGAGTGAAGACGATGTATGCTTCTACGAATATATGACCGGCCATGGCTTTGCAACCAGGATGGTCCTGGATGCGGATGGAAAACCGGCCTATGAATACACAGACGCGAATGGAAAAACAAGCGTAGGTGACTACGATATAGTGCCGATACTCGATAAGTTTGTAGAGGCGCATCCGGATTTCAGCTATCACGGGGCCAAGGCGACGCTGGCCTTTACCGGCTATAACGGAATCCTCGGCTATCGGACAGATGAAACCTATGATCCGAATTCGCCGAATGCCGATCCCAAAAACACACCGAATCCGAATATCGAGCAGGACCGGAATACGGTGAAACAGCTGACCAAGGTGCTGAAGGAGGACGGATATACATTCGCATCGCATTCCTGGGGACATATCAATTTCACGACCAGCGACATCGACCGGATTACAAAGGATACAGACCGCTGGGAAAGAAATGTGGAGCCGCTGCTGCCGGATCCGTGCGACATCTTTATCTTTCCTTTCGGCGCGGATATTGCGGACTGGCATGCCTACACA
>CAZPEW010000022.1:0-17613 GCA_964585695.1 uncultured Lachnospiraceae bacterium | reverse complement strand
CAGCAGGCGGATGTTGTACTTGTCCGGATGCTCCAGATGAATGTTTCCCAGTACCTCTCTTACAAGTGCATGGTAATCCGGCGTGTATTCGGAGGTGATTTCTCCGAGAATGGTGATTTCATAATCCTTGATGACTGTTTCTGCAGCAATACGCGCTGCCTTGTCGTGCTTCAGCACATCGGTAACAATGGCATCTGAGATCTGGTCGCAGATCTTGTCCGGGTGTCCGTTGGATACCTGTTCGGATGAAAATAACATAATAAATCCTTTCTGCCCATCGGCGTGTTTCACAATAAGAAAGGCCTGTCGAACATCGACAGGCCATAAAACTTGCGTTTATGATCTTATTGTTCGAAACAATAAATGTTCGCTCAGGTTAGCACCTTCTGCTCTTGCAGGGTTGCTGCGGCTTCATCGCTCCTATGTAGCTCCACCGTCTCTGAATAAGTTATTCAATTTACAGAGAAGAAATATAACACAGCAGATCTTTATATGCAATAGATATTTTGCGGGATTTGTATAGTGGGTCAATATTTGCTATACTATACAGGATACGCAATCAGGAGGAAGATAAAATGCCAATCAGAGTGCAAAATGATTTACCGGCCAAACATATACTGGAGTCGGAAAATATCTTTGTCATGGATGAAACAAGAGCATCCTCTCAGGATATCCGGCCGCTTAAAATAGCAATTCTCAATCTGATGCCGCTCAAAGAGGATACGGAACTGGATCTGCTCCGTGTACTGTCCAATTTTCCGATTCAGACGGAGATCACCTTCATGAAGGTGGCGTCCCATACCGCAACGCATACCGATGCATCGCATCTTAATAAATTCTATGTGACATTCGATGAGGTCCGGGAGGACCGCTTTGACGGGCTGATCATTACCGGGGCACCGGTGGAAAAAATGGAATTTGAGGAAGTGGAATACTGGAAGGAACTGACGGAGATCATGGACTGGTCTGAGACACATGTGTTTTCCACCTTCCATATCTGCTGGGGTGCGCAGGCAGGCCTTTATTATCATTTCGGCGTTGAGAAGGTACTGCTGCCGAGGAAGCTGAGCGGTATTTACCGGCATCATGTCCTCCACAGGAAAAAGCTTATGATGCGCGGCATGGATGATTATTTTTATGTTCCGCAGTCAAGGTATACCGGCATTGATGAGGCTGCCGTCAGAAATAATCCTGAGCTTTATGTTGTTGCAGAAGGGGAGGAAACCGGCAGCTATATGATTCTCGCGTATTCCTCCCGTCAGATTTTTGTGACCGGGCACTCGGAGTATGACCGTTATGATCTGGACAAAGAGTATAAACGGGATGTTTCCCGCGGTCTGGAGCCAGATGTACCATGCAATTACTACCCGGATGATGATCCTTCCGCGGAACCGGTTCTGAGCTGGCGTTCCAGTTCAAACTGTACCTACAGCAACTGGCTGAATTTTGTATATCAGGAAACACCGTATGATCTCCGGGAACTGAAGCCGGTGCAAAGCGACAGCTATCTGCTGGGAGATCATGTCCTGGAACGGGACAGAAGCTGAGACAAGGAGAGAAAAGATAAAATATGGATATATTAGAGAGATTTATTTCTTATGCGGAAATTGACACACAGTCTTCGGAAACCTCCGAGACGACACCTTCCACAAAAAAACAGTTTGATCTTGCACGCCTGCTTGAGAAGCAGCTGCGCGAGATGGGAGCCGGGGATGTGACAGTGACAGAGCAGTGCTATGTCTATGCAAGGATCCCCTCCAATCTTACAGAGGAGGAGAACCGCCGGACACCGGTGCTCGGATTTATAGCGCATATGGATACGGCACCATCCGCCAGCGGAACAGGCGTGCGGCCGCATGTGATCACAGACTATGACGGCGGTATTATTGAGCTTGGAAACGGCGAATATCTGAATCCGGCCATTTTCCCGCAGCTGAAAAATGCAGTGGGAGATGATCTGGTGGTGACCGACGGCAGAACCTTGCTCGGTGCAGATGACAAGGCCGGCGTTGCCGAGATCATGCAGATGGCGGAGCAGCTTCTGACGCATCCGGAACTCCGGCACGGAGAAATCCGCATCGGATTTACACCGGATGAGGAGATCGGCAGAGGCGCGGATCATTTTGATGTTGCCGGTTTTGGCGCAGACGCGGCTTTTACCGTCGACGGCGGTACGCTCGGAGAGATCGAGTATGAGAATTTCAATGCAGCCTCGGGAGATGTTGCTGTCCGCGGGGTGAATGTACATCCCGGCTCTGCAAAAAACAAGATGGTCAATGCCTGTCTTGTGGCAATGGAGTTTGATGCACTTCTTCCGGATTTAAGACCTTCCAACACCGAGGGGTATGAGGGATTTTTCCATCTCTGCAGCATGAGCGGTGATGAGTCGGCGTGCAGAATGCAGTATATTATCCGCGATCACGACAGGAAGGAATTTGAGAATAAAAAGCAGATTTTTCTTGCGGCAGCAGAGCATCTGAATGAGAAATATGCCGGCACGGATGCTGCGGTGACAGCAGCTGTCAAAGACAGCTATTACAATATGAAGGAAAAAATCGAGCCGTTCATGTATCTTATTGATACTGCAAAAGAGGCATTTAAAAAGGCCGGCGTACCGGCGGAAACAGTGCCGATCCGCGGCGGTACAGATGGCGCCCGGCTTTCCTATGAGGGTCTGCCTTGCCCGAATCTGTCCACAGGCGGCGAGAACTATCACGGCAGATATGAGTATCTGAATGTCCGGTCCATGCGCAAGATGGCAGAGGTGCTCGTGAATCTTACGGCTGAAATGATCGGCAGACGCTGAGCAGAAAGAAAGAGAACAGTGTTTTTCCACAATGAAAAGCGGAATCTCGTTACGAGGTTCCGCTTTGTGTTTCAATATTCAGTTTTTAATTTTTAGTACAATGGAGTGTACCATCCTTATAAGAATTTCAACAGTTACATCGACTAAAAAACTCAAATAGCTTTGTGCTATATTCAACTAAATCGGTTTCAGGTAGGTTTCCTGTCGACTTATACAATAATATAATCGATTAACTTAAAGTTACATTTCTGTACTCTGGTTCTTTACAGCTTCATAACAGTTACTGCGAATCAAATTTCCAAGAAACATTTCTGAATCTTAAAACTTAAAACATCCGCTTCATGAAATCTGTAAGGTTCGATAATATCTTACTTGTCCGTCCGGGGTAATTATCTGAAGTTATCACTTCTGGATGAATAACAGGACTATTTCATTTCTGAAATGCTGTTATCGAAATTTTTATTACCCTTCCTGGAACACCGAGATATTATCGACTGTCTGTGCTGGAATCATCGTTTTCATACCTCGCTTTCTATAGTATAGTTCGCTGGCCTTTACCAGCTCTTTGTTAACTCCCGCTGTATCTTTTCTCGTCGGATGCAGCTTCGTTAACGAATCTTTTCTTTTCTTGTGATTACAATATAACACGGAAAATTAGTTTTGTAAATACAAAATGTATAAAAATATTATTTATTTTATCTTAAAAAAGAAATGCAGAAGCTGCTGGAGGCGGAAATACCGGCGGGTTCCCCCGGCAAAGGCATGGTAAAGTAAGGAAAAAAGAACTATAATTTTTAAAACGGAGGTAAGTGTATGGATAAAAAGGAAAAACGGGCGGCAGTCCGTGAGAAAGCCAGAGGACTGACAGCGGATTACAGGGCAAGGGCCAGTGCGGATATCGTGACGAGGCTGATCCTTTATCCTTATTTCCAGCAGGTAAAGAATATATTCTGCTATGTCAGCATGGAGGGAGAGCCGGATACCCGCAATATCATAGAGACAGCCTGGAGTATGGGGAAAAAGATCTATGTGCCCAAATGCGCAGAGGGAAATACGATGAAAGCCGTGCAGATCAGAGATTACGACGATCTGGAGCCGGGGACCATGGGCATCCTGGAACCCAAGGACGGACTTCCGGAAATTGATGCCTATAAGCTGGATCTTGCTGTGATTCCGTGTGTTTCCGCCGATCCGTCCGGTCATCGGCTGGGACATGGCGCCGGCTATTACGACCGCTTTTTAAAGGGACAGAAAATGTACAAATTCTGCCTCTGTTTTGAGGAACTGCTGTCACAGGATATTCCGGTTACGGCGGAGGATGTGCTGATGGACCGTGTTATCACGGAGAACAGGATTTATAATCCGCGTATGGCCGGAAACAATCTTCTGCAGGAAATCGAGAACGAGGAGGAGCCGAATGCTGCGGCAGCCGCTTTTAAAAAGCTGCTGCACGGACTTTTTAAAAAGCATTCGTGAAATGAAACAGATATTCCGGGATTTCACAGCAGCAGATGTTCCGGAATTTCATATTAAAGAGGAGGAACGCAGGATGGAAGCAGAAATCAGTGCAGAAGTGAAGGGACAGATCGGAGAGCTCAGAAAATATATCCAGGAAGCACATTATATTGTATTTTTCGGCGGTGCAGGCGTATCCACGGAGAGCGGCATCCCGGATTTCCGGAGCCAGGACGGACTTTATCATCAGCAGTATGAGTATCCGCCCGAGACCATTATCTCGCACAGCTTTTTCATGCAGAATCCGGAGGGATTCTACCGCTTCTACAAGGACAGAATGCTGGCGCCGGATGCAAAGCCGAACCGGGCGCATCTTGCACTTGCAAAGCTCGAGCAGGAGGGGAAGCTCAAGGCGGTCATCACGCAGAATATAGACGGACTGCATCAGAAAGCCGGCAGCAAGGCGGTTTATGAGCTCCACGGCTCAGTGCTGCGGAATTACTGCATGCACTGCGGCAAATTCTATGATCTTGATTATATCGTGCATTCGCAGGGGATTCCGACCTGCACGGAATGCGGCGGCAGAATCAAGCCGGATGTGGTCCTTTATGAGGAGGGGCTGAACCAGGACATCATCCGCGGGGCGGTCATGCATATCCGGAAGGCAGATCTCCTCATTGTCGGCGGGACCTCACTGGTTGTCTATCCGGCAGCCGGACTTCTTGATTATTTTGACCATACAGACGGGCATAAGCTGGTCCTGATCAACAAATCAAAAACGGAGCGGGATTCTCTTGCGGATCTCTGCATCAGCGAGCGGATCGGAGAGGTGCTCAGCAGGGCTGTCGGCTGATGCCGGCAGTACGGTTTCAGCTGTTGAAATCCGGGAAAAGCGCGGCCATGTCCGGCGGCAGCGGAGCCGTAAAGGACAGCTCCTGACCGGTTACAGGCTGCCGGAAAAAGAGCGCATGCGAATGCAGCGACTGCCGGTTCATGTAACGGTAGTCGGGATTGTAGAGGAAATCTCCGATCAGAGGGTGCCCGATGTATTTCATGTGCACGCGGATCTGGTGGGTCCGTCCGGTTTCCAGCTTCAGACGGAGGAGAGAGAGATCCCGCGCTGCATCATAGGCAAGCGGTGAGAAGTGCGTGACGGCGGTTTCACCATCCGCAAAATCCACGCATCGTTCCACTACGGAGCCTTCCTTGCGCCCGAGCGGAACCGAGACGGTCACGGACAGCTCCGGATCTGATTCAGCTGAAACGCCGGGTTTATCCAGGAAGCCTGCGGTATCACAGATATTCCCGCTGCATACGGCAAGATAGGTCCGGCGGATTTCCCGGTTTTTTACCATATCACCGAGAACCGCGGCCGAGAGCATGTTTTTTGCGGCGATCAGGAGACCGCTTGTATCACGGTCCAGACGGTTGATGACGCGATAGACATACTGATCATAGTGCAGCGTATGATGCGTGTAATAGCACAGCGCGTTGCCGAGCGTGTATTCGAAGTGTCCCATGGAGGGATGCACCGGCAGACCCGCCTGTTTATTGATGACCAGGAGATCCTCGTCTTCATAAAGAATAGAGAGCGGGATATCGGTTTCGACGACATTCGGTGAGGCCTCGGTTTCCAGGAGATGGATGGTCAGGATGTCTCCGGCGGAAAGCTCCTTTTTTGCGAATGCCTTCCGGCCGTTCAGGAGGATGCCGTGCAGGGTTTCCGAGGTGCCCGGCAGTACGGTTTCTGTATTGCGGCAGTGAATGATGACATGTTTTGAATAGGATTTTGAACGCAGAAAAGCTTCTACGGTTCTCCCGCAGAAGCTTTCCGGTATTTCATAGGTGATTGTTCTTAAATTCTGTGCCATACGCTGCTTATCTGAACTTGAAGGTACCGGAAAGGCCGAGCCATTTCTGGTCCTTGTCGCTCAGGGTGAGCGGTGTGCCGTCATTCATCTTATAGGAAGCTGCAGATGCGGTTCCGTCATAGGTTCCGCTGATCGCAGGCCACTGCACATTGATCTCCGGATCATTCCAGGCAAGTCCGCCTTCATCTCCCGGATGGTAGAAATCCGTAACCTTGTATGCAAATTCCGCTTCGTCGGAAAGAACGATGAAGCCATGTGCAAAGCCCTCTGAAATATAGAACATTTTTTTATTCTCGGCAGAAAGCTCTACGCCGAACCATTTGCCGTAGGTATCGGAATCCGCACGCAGGTCGACGGCAACATCCCAAACCTTGCCGCGGATGCATCTTACAAGCTTGCCCTGCGGGAACTGCTTCTGGAAATGCAGGCCTCTCAGAACGCCCTTTACGGACATGGACTGGTTGTCCTGTACAAAGACCATGTTCAGGCCTTCCTCTTTGAAATCATTCTGGTTATAGGTTTCTACAAAATAGCCGCGGTCATCCTTGAAGACCTTTGGCTCGATGACATAAAGCCCCTTGATTCCGCAGGTTGCAACTGTGATTTTTGACATAACAGACTACCTCTCTGATTTTTTATTAAATTACCATTCACAGTATAGTCTTCTTAAAGGAAAATTTCCAGTCTTTATGCATGCCGGGCTGCTGTCCGGAATGTTCTTTCTGCAGCTATAAAGAAAATTTAGAATATTCTTTTTGATTCTAAATTTTATAAATAGTAAAGATTATCATTATTGATTGACAAAGCGGAATAAAGGGTCTATATTAGCATCATACAAGTGATAATCATTATTGATTTGAAACTTGTTATACAAAAACTTCAAAGCATTGGAACAGCAGAATATTATGAAAGGAGCTCCAATGAAGTACTCACGACAGAGGGAAGAAGTAAAAGACCAGCTCAGTACACATCACGATCATCCGACTGCGGATGTGATTTATGCAGAGCTGAGAGAAAAGGATCCCAGTATCAGTCTTGCTACCGTATACAGAAATCTGAATCTCCTTTCGTCGATCGGGGAGATCAGGAAGCTCAGCTTTACCTCCGGAGCGGATCACTTTGATCCGGAAGTGGAGACGCATTATCATTTTGTATGCGAGAAATGCGGAAAAGTCACAGATATTCCGATGGATGCGATGAAACAGCTGAATCGGAAGGCACAGGAACATGTGCCGTGCGTTGTCATGGGACATGACCTGGTATTCTATGGTGTCTGTGCGGAATGTTCACAAAACAGCGGAAAAAACAAACCGCTTTAAAAGAAAAGGAGAAAAAAATATGAAGACATGGGTATGTACAGTATGTGGTTATGTTTGTGAGGGAGAGAATCCTCCTGAGTTCTGTCCGGTATGCAAGGCACCTGCAAGCAAGTTCAAGGAGCAGGCCGGTGAGATGACATGGGCTGCAGAGCATGTAATCGGTGTTGCCAAGGATGCACCGGAGGATATCAAGAAGGATCTGAGAGCCAACTTCGAGGGTGAGTGTTCCGAGGTCGGCATGTATCTTGCAATGTCAAGAGCAGCTTTCAGAGAGGGATATCCTGAGATCGGCGAATATTACAAGACAGCAGCATTCGAGGAAGCAGAGCATGCATCAAAGTTTGCAGAGCTTCTCGGCGAGTGTGTATCAGAGTCTTCCAAGGAGAACCTGACTGTACGTGTTAAGGCTGAGAACGGCGCAACAGCCGGCAAGGTTGATCTTGCAAAGAGAGCAAAGGCTCTGAATCTGGATGCAATCCATGATACAGTTCATGAGATGGCACGTGATGAGGCAAGACACGGCAAGGCATTTGAGGGCCTTCTTAAGAGATATTTCAATTAACTGTTGTATCAGACCGGCGTTTAAGGGTATACTGGATGCAGCATATTATTGAACGGTAAAACCACATACAGGAGGAAAAACCAATGGCTGAATTAAAGGGTTCAAAGACAGAAAAGAATTTATGGGAAGCGTTTGCCGGAGAGTCCATGGCAAGAAACAAATACACCTACTTTGCATCAGCTGCAAAGAAGGCAGGCTTCGAGCAGATCGCGGCACTTTTCCTGGAGACGGCAGACAATGAAAAAGAACATGCTAAGCTTTGGTTCAAGGAACTGAACGGCATCGGCGATACACCGGCTAATCTTAAGGCTGCGGCTGAGGGTGAGCATGGCGAGTGGACAGAAATGTACAAGCGCATGGCGGAGGAAGCTGATGAGGAGGGCTTTACGGCTCTTGCTGCAAAATTCCGCAAAGTCGCCGAGGTTGAGGAAACACACGAGAACAGATATCTTGCACTTCTGAGCGGCGTTGAGACCGGAACAACCTTTAAGACAGAGGATCCTGAGACACTCTGGCACTGCCGTAACTGCGGATATATCTTTGAAGGTGCCGAGGCACCGGAAGTCTGTCCATGCTGCTTCCATCCAAAGGCTTATTTTGAGAGACTTGCTAAGAATTACTGATTGAGCGGAACTGCCGGCGGCAGTTAAAAATGGATAAATAAATATTTGACAAATAGACAAAAAGGGGGATTCTGTCAATTGACTGGATTCCTCTTTTAATATACTATGATATCTGTTGCTTACTAATTTGCGGCAGTATGCCGTTTTATAAGGAGATGGTTCTGCAGGAAACATCTCCGCCCGATGATGAAGAGGATGAATATATGAGCAAAAAACCTGTTGTACTTTTAATACTGGATGGCTATGGCATCAACCCTAATCCAAAAGGCAATGCTATTGCAATGGCAAATACGCCGGTGATGGATGCGCTGGAAAAGGAGTATCCTTTTGTAAAGGGATATGCATCGGGCCTTAATGTCGGTCTCCCGGACGGACAGATGGGCAATTCCGAGGTCGGACATATGAATATGGGCGCCGGCCGCATTATATATCAGGAGCTTACAAGAATCACCAAGGCAATTTCCGATGGCGATTTCTTTGAGAATGCAGAACTTCTGCAGGCAGTGGAAAACTGCAGAAAGAATGATTCTGCACTGCATCTGATGGGACTCGTATCTGACGGCGGTGTGCATTCGCATATAGAGCATATTTTCGGCATTCTGGAGCTTGCAAAGAGACATGGCCTGAAGAAGGTTTATCTCCATGCCTTTATGGATGGACGTGATACACCGCCTGATTCCGGCAAGAGCTTCATCGAGGCTGTGGAAAAGAAGATGGCTGCGCTTTCTGTAGGCGAGATCGCCACAATTTCTGGCCGCTATTATGCAATGGACCGTGATAAGAATTACGATCGTGTGGAAAAGGCCTATGCGGCGCTTACAAGAGGAGAGGGCGTCCAGGCGGCATCTGCGGAGGCAGGCATGCAGGCTTCCTATGACCAGAAGGTATATGATGAGTTCATTCTGCCGATGGTCATCACAAAGGACGGCAGACCGACGGCAACCATCAAGGACAACGATTCCTGCATTTTCTTTAACTTCCGTCCGGACCGCGCGCGTGAGATGACACATTGTTTCTGCGATGATACGTTCACTTTCTTTAACCGCGGCGCACGTGTAAAGACAACCTTCGTATGTTTTGTTGACTATGATTCGACCATCGGCAACAAACTCGTAGCCTTTAAGAAGCAGACAATCCACAACACGCTCGGCGAATATATTTCCTCTCTGGGCCTTAAGCAGGTCAGAATTGCAGAGACGGAGAAATATGCACATGTTACCTTCTTCTTTAACGGCGGCGTTGAGGAACCGAATCCGGGCGAGGAGAGAATCCTTGTTCCGTCTCCTAAGGATGTGGCAACCTATGATCTTAAGCCGCAGATGAGCGCACCGGAGGTCTGCGAGAAGCTGGTGGGGGCGATCGGATCCGGCAAGTATGATCTGATCATCACCAATTTTGCAAATCCGGATATGGTCGGCCATACCGGTGTGATTCCTGCAGCAGTCAAGGCAATAGAGGTAGTGGATGACTGTGTGGGCAAGGTTACAGAAGCACTGAAGGCAGCCGGCGGGCAGATGTTTATCCTTGCGGACCACGGAAATGCCGATCAGATGATTAATTATGAGACAGGCGAGCCTTGGACTGCTCATACAACCAATCCGGTACCGTTTATTCTTGTAAACTCCAATCCGGACTGGAAGCTCCGTGAGAATGGATGCCTTGCAGATGTGGCACCTACACTTCTCCAGATGATGGGACTGAAACAGCCGGCGGAAATGACCGGAAAGTCTCTGATTGAAGAAAAATAAGAGACAGCAAGGTACTGGAGGATTTTTATGAAGATAGCAGTGTCAACTGATTCCGGCAGCGGTATCACCCAGGAGGAAGGACGGAGGCTGAGAGTTTCCGTGGTTCCCATGCCTTTCAGAATCAACGGAAAGGATTATTATGAGGATATCAGCCTGCGCCAGGCGGAGTTCTATGAACTTTTAAAGGGAAACTGTGAGATGACTACCTCTCAGCCCGCTCCCGAAATGATCATGAAGCTCTGGGATGCACTGCTTCTGGAAAATGATGCGGTTGTACACGTGCCGCTGACCTCCGGTCTCTCCGGTTCCTGCCAGACAGCGCTGATGCTGTCACAGGAGGACAGGTATGCAGGGAGAGTGTTTATAGCAAATTCCCGCGGGGTATCCGTAACACAGCGGCATCACTGCATCGAAGCAGTGGCGCTGGCTGACCGCGGATATGCACCGGACAGGATCTGCTCCATTCTGGAGCGCGATGCGGACAGAAATTCGATTTACATTGCGCTGGACACGCTGAAGTATCTCGAACGGGGCGGAAGGATCACTCCGATGGCTGCAGCAGTCGGCACTTTTTTAAAGATCAAGCCGATTCTGACAATTGTAAACGGCGGGAAGCTGGATGCTTTTGCAAAGGTCCGGACCCAGAAGCTGGTCAGGGAAACCATTGCGAATGCACTCCGCCATGATCTTGAGAATAAGCTGCAGGATCCGGAAGCGAGGAACTGCGGTCTGGCAGTTGCCTATACGGATAACCCGGAGCTGGGCAGCAGAGTTGCGGAAGAGCTTGCGGAGATGTTTCCGGCGCGCGGCATCAAGGAAGTTACTGTCGAGCCGCTGTCACTCCTGATTTCCTGTCACATCGGACCGGGGGCAATCGGCGCTGCTGTATATGAAACTGTACCGGAACTGCGGAATGCTTAAAAATTTCATTTCTCTGCTTGACAATGGGAGAGGATTTATATATGATATATAGGCATGTTTTCAGACTGTCCGTGTCCAGAACGTTGAAAACACCTTACATTTTATAGAAAGGGTTGGTGTCAAAATGGCAAACATTAAATCTGCAAAGAAGAGAATCTTAGTTGGCAACGCCAGAAATGATCGCAATAAGGCTATCAGATCTGAAGTTAAGACATATATTAAGAAAGTTCTTACAGCTGTTGAAGCCGGAGAGAAGGATAATGCTCAGGAAGCTTTAAAAGTTGCTGAGAAGAAGATTTATATGGCACAGAGCAAGGGCGTTCTGAAGGCAAACAATGCTTCCAGAAAGGTAGCCCGCATCTCCAAGGCTGTAGCAGGAATCCAGTAATTTCTGTATAGATAAACCGAATATTCAGTAAACGAAACCTCAGGAGTCACCCACCTGAGGTTTTTTGTTGCGGAATAAACGGATGAGAGGGAATCAGTCCCGGTGCCCGTCTGCCGGACGGCCCGACAGGCGCTGCGGCAGACGCTGCATCGGATACAGAATTCTGTACGAGCTGCCGTCGCTGAGAATCCGGATTTCACCGGAGACGGCGGTTTCCAGCAGCCGGATATCCCGGTCGGAGAGCTTCTGCAGCGTTTCCCTGTGCGGATGTCCGTAGGAATTTCCGGCACCGTAGGACAGCAGCGCGTATTCGGGCGACGTGGATGAAAGCAGCGCATCACCGGTACTGGTACTGCTGCCATGGTGGCCTGCCTTTAGGATGTCAATATCCGCAGACTCCGCTGCAGAGAGCATTTCGGCCTCGCAGGTCTGATCCATGTCGCCGGTAAAAAGCATCCGGACATCACTGTCAGTAAGGAGCAGGGCGCTGGAATGCCGGTTAGGATCCTCCAGAGCGCCGGCACCGGAGGGATAAAGACAGCGGAGCGAGAGATCATGAAAGCGCAGAGTATCACCGGTACGGATATAACGGATTTCGGTTCCGCGGAGGATGGCGGCATCGCGCAGTCCGTCATAGCGCGGATCGCCCTCGGCAGGCGCACTCAGGTAAAGGGAGCGGATCCGGATGGTGTCGGTTTCTGTGAGGAGATACAGGATGCCGCTCATATGGTCCGCATCGCAGTGAGACACGAATGCGGCATCAATGCTGCTGATGCCCTGGGATTTGAGATACGGCTCCATTACGTTCCTGCCGATTTTTCTGTCCGAGCTGGAGCCGCCGTCAATGCTTATAACCAGTCCGTCCTTCCGGATGATAAAACTGTCTCCCTGGCCGACATCCAGCGCGGTGATCTCCAGCCCTTTCCTGGAGGGCGGGAGGAGCAGAAATACGGCGAGGAAGAGAACGAGGAGACTGCCGGGCAGCGCGAGCCGTTTCTTTTTCAGAAGCTGCGGCGGAAGAGTTCCGGCCTTGCTGCGCTGCATGAGGGAGCGCGTCAGCAGAAACAGGAGAAGGAGAAGTGCATAGTACAGAAAAATGCGGATGAGCGGCGGTCTGCCGGGGAGGAGAAGCGCGGACGGCCAGGAGGATACAGCGGAGCAGAGGAAGGTATAGAGGCTGAGCACAGTATGTCCGCCGCCGACGGAAATCCGTGAGAGAGTTTCAGAAAGCGGAAAAAGCAGTACGGCAAGGAGTCCTGTATACATGACGCAGGACATCAGGGGGAGCACAATCAGATTGAGAAGCATTCCGTAAAGAGGAAACTGGAAGCTGTGGTAAAGCAGTACCGGCAAGGTGATAAGCTGCAGACAGACGGAGGAAAGCAGAGCGGAAGCCGGGAGAGAAGGCATCCTGGGAAGCTCATCCGCAATCCCGAGAGACAGTACAGCGAGGAAACTGAGCTGGAATCCGAAGCTGAACAGGAGGAAGGGCTCTGTCAGAAGGAGCAGAATGCAGGCAACGGCAAGGGAGGAAAGCATGTCGTAGCTTTTGCCTGCAGGAACCGAGAGAAATTTAAGGAGCAGCATGAAAACCGCGCGCATGGCGGAACCGGAGCTTCCGGTCAGGATTCCGTAGAGGAGGATGACACCGGCCCCCAGGATGCCGGACAGACCGTGCGGCAGACCGATTCTTGCGAGCAGCAGATAAAAACCTGTACCGATAATGGAAAGGTGGAGCCCGGATACGGCGAGAATATGCGCGATACCGCTCTCCTGATACAGCTTCTGCAGATCTTCATTCATATTGCCTTTGTCGCCGAGGAGGATTGCCTGGTAGATACCGCTGTCATCCGCCGTGCAGACTGCGGAAAGGACGCCGGCGGTGTAAGTGCGGATATCCTGCAGGAGCTTCCGGTAAGGGAGGATGTCCCCGCCGGTGCAGTACAGGCGCTCACAGAACATGGAGCCGCTGACGCCGACGGAGCGGTCATAAAGCGTGAAATCAAACTGTCCTTCATTTGCGGGGGAGCTGCGGGGAACCATCCTGCCGATGCCGCAGACTCTCTGACCGGGGCAGATATTCTGAAGCGCCGTCTGCTCTGCGGGATCCAGGTAGAGGATGACGGTGCCGACCGGCTGGCTGTAGCGCGCTCTCAGGGCCGGGGAAGCATCCTCCGGCAGCATTCCGGCATTTCCGTAGGCGCTTGAGAGCAGGGAATCTGTAAGAACGCAGCGGATCCTGGTGTCAGTAGCCGTGAAGCTTCTGACGGTTCCGTCCAGGCGGACGTGATAGTCGGAGAAAGCGGATATTCTGTCTTCCTGCAGAGTGATGGCGCGGAAAACATGCTGCATGTTTAAAAAGGCTGTCAGTGCAGCGAGAGACAGAAGCAGCATGCCTCCGGTGTGCAGCAGACCTGTCTTTTTATAATAGAAGAAAAGCAGCAGGATGCCGAGGGCGGAGATGCTGCGGATATAATCCGCATGAGCGGGGAAAAGGCTGGTATCCGCACCGCAGATGGTGCCCAGCACAAATACAGCTGCGAGCAGCAGACAGGGACGTTTGTTGTTCAAGCGAAATACCTTTATATGCGGGAAAAACGGAAAACAGATATCGTTATCCGTGCGAGGAGAGAACGCTCCTCTCAGTACAGATCAAGATAGATCCATCATACGGGAGGATCGTATTTTCTGCAAGCAGTATTCGCTGCAGATGCTTTTTTTTTACCGGGAATTATGATAGAGTATTCACACGTAGATGCCGGCGGCATCCGTATAACAGAAGCGTCGTAAATATCTGCCGGCGCCTGAACCACAGAATGGAAAAGGAAAAAGTATGGCAAATATAGAACAGTCACACATCAGGAATTTCTGCATTATCGCGCATATTGATCACGGCAAGAGTACGCTGGCGGACCGCATTATTGAGATGACAGGGACGCTTACTGCAAGAGAGATGCAGTCGCAGGTGCTTGATAACATGGATATCGAGCGGGAGCGCGGCATTACGATCAAGGCGCAGACGACACGTATTGTCTATACGGCAAAGGACGGAGAGGAATATATTTTCAATCTCATCGACACGCCGGGACATGTTGACTTTAACTACGAGGTATCCAGATCGCTTGCTGCCTGTGACGGCGCGGTCCTCATTGTGGACGCAACGCAGGGCATACAGGCGCAGACGCTGGCCAATACCTATCTTGCACTGGATCACAATCTGGAGATCCTGCCGGTCATCAACAAGATTGATCTGGCATCTGCGGATCCGGACCATGCAGCTGCGGAAATTGAGGATATCATCGGGCTGGACGCCGCAGAGGCGCCGCGTATTTCCGCAAAGACAGGTCTTAATGTAGACCAGGTCCTGGAGGAGATCGTACAGAAGCTTCCTGCACCGCAGGGTTCCGCCGATGCACCGCTCCGGGCGCTGATATTTGACTCCCTCTATGATTCTTACCGCGGGGTTATCATATTCTGCCGTATCCGTGACGGCAAGGTGCGGAAGGGAAGCCAGATCAGGCTGATGGCAACGAATGCAGAGTTCCTGGTTACCGAGGTAGGCTACTTCGGACCGGGGCAGTTTATACCCTGCGATGAGCTGGAGGCCGGCATGGTCGGCTATATCACCGCTTCGATCAAGACGATCAGAGAGGCCCGTGTCGGCGATACTGTCACAGATGCACTGAATCCCTGCAGCGAACCGCTGCCTGGCTATAAAAAAGTGCAGAGCATGGTATTCTGCGGTATTTATCCGGCAGATACGACCAAGTATCCGGATCTCCGGGATGCGCTGGAAAAGCTGCAGCTGAACGATGCGGCACTCCAGTATGAGCCGGAAACCTCCGCTGCGCTGGGCTTCGGCTTCCGCTGCGGTTTCCTGGGACTGCTGCATCTGGATGTGGTGCAGGAGCGTCTCGAGAGAGAGTATGATCTGGATCTTGTGACCACGGCGCCTTCGGTTGTCTATCATATTTATAAGACTGACGGAACAATGATGGAGCTGACCAATCCGTCCAATCTGCCGGATCCGTCGGAGATCGACCATATAGAGGAGCCGATTGTTGATGCGGAAATCATGGTGACGACGGAATTCCTGGGTGCGATTATGAAGCTCTGCCAGGAGCGGAGAGGTGTCCATAAGGGGATCGAATATATAGAGGCAACGCGTGCCATCCTTAAATATGAGCTGCCGCTGAATGAGATCATCTATGATTTCTTTGATGCGCTGAAGTCAAGGTCCCGCGGCTATGCGTCCTTTGACTATGATTTAAAGGGCTATCAGACCTCCAAAATGGTCAAGCTGGATATCCTCGTAAATCATGAGCAGATTGATGCGCTGTCCTTCATTGTACATGCGGATTCTGCCTTTGAACGCGGCAAGAAAATGTGCGAGAAGCTTAAAAATGAGATTCCGCGCCAGCTTTTTGAAATTCCGATCCAGGCAGCCATCGGCGGCCATATCCAGGCGCGTGAGACAGTCCGTGCACTCCGGAAGGATGTCCTTGCAAAGTGCTACGGCGGTGATATTTCCCGTAAGAAAAAGCTCCTGGAGAAGCAGAAGGAAGGCAAGAAGAGGATGCGTCAGTTCGGCAATGTGGAGATCCCGCAGAGTGCTTTTATGAGTGTGCTTAAGCTGGATACCGAATAATACAGATGCATGTACCGCGCAGGCGGTCAGCGTAAAGAGTTATAACTCACATAATGAAATATTTTACTGCGATAACTTGAAATCATACCTGAGCAGGATTATACTAACAAAAAATAATGAAAGGAGCATCTGTTATGGAAAAGAAAAATATGGACTGGGGCAATATCGGCTTCAGCTACCGTGTAACAGATAAGAGATACGTATCCAACTGGAAAGATGGTGCATGGGATGATGGTGCGCTGATTGATGATCCGAATGTTGTCCTGAGCGAGTCAGCAGGCATGCTCCAGTACTGCCAGCAGGTATTTGAGGGTTTAAAAGCATATACCTGGGAGGACGGTTCCGTCGTCTGTTTCCGCCCGGATCTCAATGCGGAGCGTATATACAATTCGGCAAAGAGAATCGAGATGCCGTCTTTTCCGAAGGAGCGTTTTCTGGATGCCATCGATCAGGTAGTCAAGGCGAATGAGGCCTGGGTTCCGCCATACGGCTCCGGTGCAAGTCTCTATATCCGTCCTTTTGAATTTGCAACGGGCGTTGTAATCGGCGTAAAGCCGGCGGATGCCTATCAGTTCCGTGTATTTACGACACCGGTAGGTCCTTATTACAAGGGCGGTGCAAATCCGATCGCCATTCAGGTTTCCGATTTTGACAGAGCAGCTCCGCACGGAACCGGTGCGGTCAAGGCCGGACTGAACTATGCAATGAGTCTCCATTCTTCTGTCCTGGCTCATGCTGCCGGATTTGCGGAGAACCTTTATCTGGATGCGGCTACCAGAACCTATGTGGAGGAAACAGGCGGTTCCAATGCGATTTTTGTAGATGAAAACAAGACCCTGGTTGTACCGAAGTCTGATTCCATCCTGCCTTCCATCACAAGACGCTCCATCGTTTATGTGGCAGAGCATTATCTCGGACTGAAGGTAGACGAAAGACCTGTAAAGTTTGCGGAAATCAAGGGCTTCAAGGAGTGCGGACTCTGCGGAACGGCAGCAGTCATTTCTCCGGTAGGCATGATTGTAAATCATGATGAGGTTATCAAGCTTCCGAGCGGCATGGATCATGCGGGCGAGGTAATCGGTGAGCTTTACAGCACACTGACCGGTATCCAGAATGGTAAGGTCAAGGCACCGGAGGGCTGGATCAGAGTCATCAGGTAAATACTGCAGCAGATTTTAATCAATATAAAAGAAACCGGACGGGTCAGTGTCCGGTTTCTTTTTTTGCTCCGGGAAACGGGAACGGGTATTTTCAATGCAGGAGAAACTCGCT
>CAZPEW010000021.1:12053-17934 GCA_964585695.1 uncultured Lachnospiraceae bacterium | reverse complement strand
CCATGAGCCATCCGGTAAGCGGCTACTTCCATGTAGCGCATGGTGTGGCCAATGCGATTCTTCTTCCGACTGTGCTGGAATACAATGCACTGGCAGATCACGGCCGCTATGAGGTAATGTATAACTATATCCGCAGGGACAATGCACCGCTGGACGGTTTCAAACCGGAGATGCTGGTGGAGGAGATCCGCAGCCTTAATGCAGAGCTCGGCATTCCAAAGACATTGTCTGAGGTAGGCGTAAAGGAAGAAACCATTCCGGCGATGGCGGAGGATGCCATGAAGAGCGGCAACATTCCTGCAAATCCGAGACAGACAAGCGTAAAGGATATTATTGCGCTGTACAGGAAGGCTATGTAAAGCAGTTTTGTCTACGCTGACACAGCTGCAGCGCAGACGGCATTTTATGAAAGAGTATGATTTTTACTGAGGGTGTGCTGTCTGATGAACCGTATCCGGTTCGTCAGACAGCACATTTTTTTGTGGAATGCGCCAATCTAAATTAAATAAATAAATCAAAAAATTGAAAATAATATTGCACATATTCGGAGAGCCCTTTTTGTGATATGTGTAAAACGTACAATAATAACGGATTTAACACTTGACATTTATTATAAATAGCCATAATATTTTCAAAGATGCATTAATTGTTATTTAAGTTAATTAATCAAACATACATTAGGAGGCGTGTTATGAAGTATTTTCTGGACAGTGCAAAGTTGGATGAAATCAAGTATGCGTATGAGACATTCGGGATTGATGGTGTTACTACCAATCCGAAGCATATCATGCTGAGCGGCAAGCCGTTTATGACAGCAATTACAGATATTGCTGCCTGGATCAAGGAAGAACATCTCGAAGGATATGAGAAGTTCCCTGTTTCTGTTGAGATCAATCCGCATTTTACAAAGGCAGAGGACATGGTTGCTATGGCAGAAAAGGTATCAGCAATCAGCCCGAACTTTGTTATTAAAATTCCGGCAATTGAGGAAGGCATCAAAGCGGCAAGGATCCTTGAGAAGAAGGGAATCCGTACCAATGTGACACTGGTATTTTCTGCAAGCCAGGCAATCTGGCCGGCAAAGATCGGTTCTCTGTTTGTTTCTCCGTTCCTTGGCTGGAAAGAGGCAAATGGTGAGGACTGCAAGCAGTATATTCAGGATATCGTTACGATTTACAAGAACTTCGGTTATTACGGAAAAACAGAAATTATCTGTGCAGCAGTCAGAACCGGCAAACAGATTACGGACTGCGCTGTAGCAGGAGCTGATATCATAACAGCCGGCCTGGCAGTATATCAGGATACCATGAAGCATGCTTATACAACCCAGGGACTTGGTACATTCTGTGCAGCCTGGGATAACACAAAGACAGAGTAACTGCAGAGACAGAACAGCTGGAAATAATCGGAGGGGATAAAATGAAGATTGGATTTATCGGACTCGGCATTATGGGCGAGTCAATGTGTGAGAATATTGTAAAGAAACATAATGATGATGTTTTCTGTTTTGATATGGTACCGGCAAAGGTTGAACAGCTTAAGGATGCAGGCGCCATTCCATGCAAGGATAATCTGGAGCTGGCTGAAAAGTCAGATGTTATCATATCCATGGTTCCTAAATCCGAGCATGCACGTGCGGTATATACACAGATCCTTCCGGCGCTGAATAAGACAAAGACCTGCATTGATATGAGTACTATTGATCCGTCAGTATCTGTTGAAATCTCCAGGATGGTTAAGGCAACCGGCGCAGAGTTCGCAGATGCACCGGTAGTGAAATCCAAACCTGCGGCGATTGCCGGAAAGCTTGGTATTTATGTAGGCAGCGATGAGAGAACTTTCAGGGAGATTCTTCCGATCCTGCAGTATATGGGAGAGAATGTAATCCGCATGGGTGATAACGGCAAAGGCCTTGTGATGAAGATCTGTCACAATGCTCTGGTTGCACAGATTCAGAACGGCGTCAATGAAACCAGTACACTTGCTGCAGCAAACGGAATCGATATTCTTACCTTTGCAACAGCTATTTCCTATGGCGGAGGACAGAACTTCTATCTGGACAGCAAGAAGGATGCTATCAGCAGGAATGATTTTACAACTGCGTTTTCAGTTGAAAATATGAATAAGGATGTACATATCTGCATGAACCTTGCGGGAGAATCACATGTATCCATGCCTGGTGAAGCGAATGCTGTACGTGTTTATGAAAAGGCCATGGCGGACGGCTTCGGAAAAGAAGATTTTTCTGCAACAGTCAAGGTTGTACGGGAAGGAAAGACAGAATGAATCTGAAGCATCTGAATGAAATCAATGATGTGACAATTCTGCCGGTTACGGACCCTGATTTCAGGACATTCGGAAGAGTTGTTACAGGATACGCGTTTGCACCGCTGATTTCGTATATGAAAGAAAAAACAGCAGTTCCGGAAAAAGGCAATGTCTATGTTCCGTCTGTGCCGGAAATGGAAGAAACAGAAGCTGCCAGAGAAACAGAACAGATTCTGTACGGCGGAATGCCGATCCAGATCGGCTACTGCAACGGCAGAAATACTACCTATAACGGATTTGAGTATCATAAGGGCAGTGAAATCAATATAGCGGTTACGGATTTTCTGCTGGTGCTCGCACATGTATGGGATATCAGAGACAATACCATCCATACATCAGATGCCAGGGTGTTCTATGCGGAAGCCGGTACAGCGATTGAGATGTATCAGACCACACTGCATTTAAGCCCATGCAGGCTCAGCGGAGAAGGATTTAAGGATATTGTGATTCTGCCGCGCGGAACCAATACGGCATTTGAAAAGGGCAGGAATGCAGATCCGGAAAGTGAGCTGTCGCTTCTTAAAAACAAATGGGTTATTGCGCATCCGGAAAGGGAACCGCTGATCCGCCAGGGAGCACATCCCGGACTGATCGGAGCAAATAAAGAACTGAAGTACTGAATGCAAAGGAGTAAAAAGTGAAAATTGTCTTTACTGAAAAATCTTTTTCTCTGCAGCGCGGAGACCATACAATTCTGACTGTTTCCCCGGATAAAACCATGATTTACATCGGAAAAGGCCGCGAAAATGTAGATATGTACCGCGGAAATTACAGGATAGAGGATTATCTGACTGAAAGACGGCCTTTGAAAATCACGGATGTCCGGGAAAAGGAAGGAAAGTTTTTACTGAATTTTGAGGAAACCATTTATGCAGAGGCATTTCTTGACGGAGACTGTTTTACAATGCATTTTTCTGCAGCAGACCGGGAGATAAACCGTTTCTGGCTGCGGGTCAATGCAGATTCTGAGGAACACTGCTACGGCTGCGGAGAGCAGATGTCATATTTTGATCTCCGGGGGAGACATTTTCCACTTTGGACTTCGGAACCGGGTGTAGGAAGAGACAAGAAAACTTATATTACCTGGAAGGCGGATACGGACGGTATGGCGGGCGGCGATTACTACAATACCAATTATCCGCAGCCTACATTCGTTTCGTCGGAGCATTATTATCTCCATCTGGAGACGACTGCCTATGCTGATTTCGATTTCAGAAACCGGAATTTCCATGAACTGCAGTGCTGGGAAGTACCGGCGTCCATCCGTATTGAGGCAGCAGATACTTTTCCGGCGCTGCTGGAAAAGGAAAGTGCCTTTTTCGGAAGGCAGCCTGTGCTGCCTGACTGGATTTACAACGGAATGATTGTCGGTATTCAGGGCGGCAATGAGAGATCATTCGGACTTCTTGACAAGACCATAGCCCATGGTGTCAAAGTATCAGGACTCTGGTGCCAGGACTGGTGCGGCAAGAGAGTGACGAGCTTCGGCAAACGTCTGCAGTGGGACTGGCAGTACAATAAGGAGATGTATCCGGAGCTTCCGGAACAGATCCGTAAGCTGCATCAGCGCGGGATAAAATTCCTGGGCTATCTGAATCCGTATCTGGTAAATGACGGCAGGCTCTATCAGGAAGGCAAAGCCAGGGGGATGTTTGCAAGGAAAGCGGACGGCAGTGAGTATCTGGTGGATTTCGGAGAATTTTACTGCGGTGTTGTAGATCTTACCAATCCGGAAGCTTTTTCCTGGTTTAAGGAAATTATTGAGAAGTACAGCCTGGCAATCGGCATTGACGGATGGATGGCAGACTTCGGCGAATATCTTCCTACGGATGATATTGTACTGTACAGCGGGAAGTCTCCGATGCTTGAGCATAACCACTGGCCGGTTCTCTGGGCGAAATGCAATTATGAGGCGCTGGAGGAAACCGGAAAACTGGGACAGGCTGTTTACTTTATGAGAGCCGGCGGCACTGGATCGCAGAAGTACTGTACTCTGCTCTGGGCAGGGGATCAGTCGGTTGATTTTACAAGACATGACGGTCTTTGCACTGTGATCTGCGCCGCATTAAGCGCAGGGATGACCGGATGCGGACTCAGTCACAGCGATATCGGCGGTTATACATCGCTGTACGGCAATGACAGAACCAAGGAGCTTTTCCTCCGCTGGGCGGAAATGGCGGCATTTACGCCGGTGATGAGGACTCATGAGGGAAATCGTCCGGACGAAAATTTCCAGTATTACGATGATGAGGATTGCCTGAAACAGCTTGCAAGACTGACAGAAATTTATACAATGCTGGCGCCATATATCAAAGCCTGCGTTCAGGAGAATGCAGAAAAGGGAATACCGGTACAGAGGCCTCTTTTCCTGCATTATGAGAAGGATGCACGCGCATATACAGAGCAGTTTGAATATCTCCTGGGCAGAGATATTCTGGTGGCACCGGTCTGGAAGGAAAAGGAAACAGTACATGAGGTGTATCTTCCGTCGGATACCTGGGTTCATCTGTGGAGCGGGCAGGAATACGGCTGCGGTACCTGTTCCGTAGAGGCGCCGGTCGGAGAGCCTCCGGTATTTTACCGGAAAGACAGCGGATGTGCTGCCCTTATGGAAAAGATCCGCAGTCATGTCGGTAGAACAGGATGATTCAGTATATTTTATTTTTTGTTGTGGTTATGCTTTCCAATATTATGCAGGGAATTACCGGGTTCGCCGGAACCATTCTGGCAATGCCGGTCAGTATTCTGCTGGTGGGTTATCCGGTGGCAAAACCGATCCTGAATGTTTTGGGACTGCTTTCAGGAATCTATGTATTTCTGGGAAACCGCGATAAGGTCTGCTGGAACGAGATCCGCAGGATTGTTGCTGTGATGGCTGTTGGCATACTGGCCGGGATCGGAATCAGCCGTTTTATCGGGTCCGATACAAAAATTCTTTATTGTCTGCTGGGGATTTTTGTTATTGTTCTGGCACTGGAGGGGCTTTGGGAGCAGCTGCTCCGTAAAAAGGCGGCAGAAAAGCAGTCGCCGCTGCTCCCGCTGCTGCTTCCGCTTGCAGGAATTGTACATGGTATTTTTGTTTCCGGGGGACCTCTTCTGATCGGGTATCTGACCAGAAGGATTGCAGATAAGACAGAATTCCGGGCAACTATTTCAACAATATGGATATTCCTGAATTCGATGGTTCTTGCGGATGATCTTCTGGAAGGGCGCTGGAACATGAAAATGCTGGTACTGCAGATTGCTGTGATTCCGTTCCTTCTGCTGGGTATGTGGATCGGCGGATGGCTGTATTCGCGGATGAGCCAGAAAGAGTTTATGGTTATTACTTATATTTTACTGTTTATTTCGGGCGTTTTGCTTATTTTCAGATAATTGTCAATTCAGACGCAGAGGCGTCTTTAAAGTATGAAGGAGGATTCTATGAAAAAGTTAATAGCACTGGCGGCAGCTGCCGGAATGGCGATGTCATTGATCGGATGCGGAAGCTCTGCATCTACAGCAGGAACTGCGGCTGCAGCAGGAGCTGCGCAGTCTCAGGCGGGTTCCGAGG
>CAZPEW010000021.1:11028-12038 GCA_964585695.1 uncultured Lachnospiraceae bacterium | reverse complement strand
CAGACCGTAAAGATTATCTGTCCTTATGGTGTCGGCGGAACGGCAGATATCCTGGCAAGAAAGTATGCACAGGTAGCAACCGAGCTTCATCCGGAATACAATTTTATTGTTGAGAACCAGACCGGCGGCGACGGATTTGCAGCAGCTACCGCGTATGCTGCAGAGGATACAAAGACAACGGACCTTCTGGTATTCGGATATGGCGTTGCCTATCGACATGATCTTGGAAAGAAGTATCAGACAGAGGTCGTGGATTTTGACCGTACGGAAATCCAGCCGCTTGCAACAATCGATGACAGAACCTGGATTGTATATACAACACCGGATCAGTCACTTGCATCTATTCTGGACAAGGCTAAGAGCGGGGGCATCAAGATGTCCGGCGGCAATCCTCTTTCAGATCCGCATCTTGCACTTGGGTCTCTGATTGCACAGGAAGGCGGCAAGGTAACGGTTATTCCGTATGACGGCGGTGCTGCCCAGAAAAAGGGCCTGACGGATGGCGAGGTTGATGTTTTTGTCGGAACCACACAGGCTGCACAGGATGATGTGGAGGCAGGAAAACTGATCCCGATTCTGGCTTTCTCTGATAAGGCATTCGAGGGCTTTACCGGTCCTAAGGGTGCACTTACTGTTCCGTCGGTTGCAGGTGATGCAAAGGCTCCGGAGCTTGACAAGGCCAAGGATTATACCGGTTCTATTCTTCCGGCAGGAGGATTTATTGCAACACGTAAGGGTGCTCCGCAGGACTGGTCTGACAAGATGATCCTGGTTGCCAAGGATGTTTGGGCGTCTGATGACTATTCCGGATTTGTTTCTTCTATTCTTCTTAACAAGTACGAAAAGTACGGCGATGACGCTTCTCAGCATCTTGAGGAAGCATGTACCAAGGCGGTAAAGGCATTTGAGGTTTTAAGCGGAAAGTAATCTGCAGCTGCCGGAGCGCAATATTCTCCGGCAGAAAAAATAAGGTTGGAGGAACAGCCAGTAAATGAAAAAATTTAAAATCA
>CAZPEW010000021.1:7736-11018 GCA_964585695.1 uncultured Lachnospiraceae bacterium | reverse complement strand
AGCGCATCGTATTATCAGTGGTGACGTTCCTGAAAATTTAAAATCAAAACAAATCTGTTTGCAGGAATCGGCATGGGACTTTTCAGTATTTTCATGCTGCTTGCGATGCCGTCTCAGGTAAGGCTTCCGCTGTATGATTCCGGTGCACCTAGCCCGAGGATTATTCCTGGTATCTGCATTGTGGGTATCCTGCTTCTTTCCATTCTTCTGATTGTGGAAAGCCTGGTCTTTAAAAAAGAAAAGATCTATGAGTTTGACTGGGAGAAGGAAAAGCCTGTACTCATCATGATCGCGCTGATGGTTGTCTTTGTTGCACTGACACTTACTGTGGGTTACATCCCTGCAGGCATCATTGTTTTCTGCAGTGTGCTGTTTTACTGCGGAGAAAGAAAACCGTTTATCTACATTTTTACAATACTCGCAGTGATAGCCATTTTCTATCTTTTTGAACTGGTTTTCCATATTTCACTGCCGACATTCGGAGGTTGATCAGATGGGAGATTTAAGTTATATCGGACAGGCCTTTGTGCAGGTCTTTACACTGGTTAATATGGCCTATATTTTCGGCGGTATGATTATCGGCATGATTATCGGCTGTATTCCGGGCTTAAGCGTTACACTGGGCATCATTCTGTTTCTGCCGCTTACCTATGGCATCAAGGATGCCAGCACAGCAATCATAGCACTTCTTGCAATTTATGTCGGCGGCATGTACGGCGGCTCCATCAGTGCCATTACTCTCAATACACCGGGAACCAACTCGGCTATTGCGACTACTTTTGACGGCTATCCGATGGCTAAGCAGGGACATGTATTAAAGGCTCTGGATACTTCGCTTTTTGCTTCTTCATTCGGCGGTATTTTCGGCGCACTGCTGCTTCTGGTATGTGCATCCTTTATAGCGAAGCTGGTTGCAACCTTTACCTCTGTCGAATATTTCTCTATGGCTATTCTGGGAATTTCACTGCTGGCAGGTGTAAGCGGCAGCAATCTGAGCAAGGGCATTATTTCAGGCCTTTTTGGCATTCTGATGGCCTGTGTCGGTGTGGACGCAGTTACCGGTGTGGCAAGATATACCTTTGGCATAAAGGCACTGCAGTTTGGCATTGATATGCTTCCGGCCATGATCGCGCTGGTTGCTCTGACGCAGGTTGTGGAAAAGCTCGGCGAGTTTAAGGTTACCAAGGGCAAGATGAATGATGCGACTGCCATTGATAAGAACGGCATGAATGTAAAGGAAATGATTTCCGTGCTTCCTGCCTGTCTCCGCTCTACGATTATCGCCTGTTTCATCGGTGCCATGCCTGGTGTAGGCGGCGGTGTTGCACAGTTCCTGTGCTACAACGAGGTGAAGCGTACCTCCAAGCATCCGGAAAAATTCGGGAAGGGCTGCATGGATGGTATTGCGGCAGCAGAATCTTCCAATAATGCGGTTGTCGGTTCTGCCATGATTCCGCTTCTGACCATGGGAATCCCTGGAGATGGTGTTACAGCACTGCTGCTCGGCGCTTTCATCCTGCATGGGCTGCAGCCCGGACCTACCATGTTCACAAAACAGGCACAGGCAGCCTATACCATTATCGTAGGATGTCTGGTTGCCAATCTGTTTCTTTTCCCGCTTGGCAAGGTGCTTACAAGAGCTGTTGCCAAGATCGTGCAGGTCCGCTATACCTATCTTGCACCGGTGATTATTCTTTTCTGTTTTGCAGGCGCTTTTGCAGGAACCGGAAACTCCAAGGAAATGGTTATTACTGTGGCAATTCTGATTTTCAGCTATATTCTCAAGCTGATGGATATTTCACCGATCCCGATGCTTCTGGGACTGATTCTTGCGGATATCATGGAAACAAATTTTGTTACCAGCATGATGAGTTACAACCGTAATTATCTGATTTTTGTGGAAAGACCGATTTCCTGTATCATTCTGATTCTTACGGTTCTTCTTGTGGGATCCATGATCAAGATCAACAAGAAGGTTGACAGACTGAATGCAGAGCAGGAGAAGGAAATAATGGCAGAGCATGCAAAGCTGGATGCTCAGGCTGCAGACAAGCAGTAAGACAGTGCCATATAATCAGGAACTTAAAAAAAGGCAGGCGTATGCAATGCGGCCTGCCTTTTTTTAAACAAAAACGGCGGATGCCGTGAGAAAAAGGAGAAAAAAATGAGTTTTCAGGTAGCTTATGTACCGATCGGCGTCGGCACTTTTCATATGGAAAGTGCAGGTATGGAGTTTCAGAAGTCAGTGGAGATGCTACGTTCACTGACGGAAAACGGAGTTTATCCGGATAAAATGCTGCTGAATCTGAAGGATCTGGACGATTATCTTGATACACTTCAGCCGGATCTGATCATTCTGCAGAATATTACGTTTGCGAATGCAGCCTACAGCTGCGAAGTGCTTAAGAGATTCCGCTGTCCGATCCTTCTCTGGACTCTGCGTGAACCGGTAATTGACGGCGGCAGACTGCGCCTGAATTCACTGACCGGCGCATTCTCTGCAGCAAATTCCATCCGGAGTTTCAGAACAGGAGAATTCGAATATGTATTCGGCGCACCGGATGAGGCAGAGGTAAAGCGGACGGCCGCATCTGCAATCCGGGCAGCACAGGTCCGGAAAGATCTGCAGAGTCTGAAGATCACGGCAATCGGCCATACGCCGCAGGGATTCGGTTTCGGACGTGCGCTGGATACCGACATGATGAAGACATTCGGAGCTTCGCTTGATTCCATTGAAGCAAGAGAACTGATCAATAAGGCAAAATCCTACACGGATGAGGAGTGCGCGCCATATCTCCAGGATGCAAGGCAGTATATGGTAGGGCTGGAAAAGACACCGGAGGAGAACGTAAAGAATTTTGCCCGTCTGTACAAGGCTTATAAAGACTATGTCAGAGATAACGGTATAGGCGCTGTGGCTTCCCGCTGCTGGCCTGATTTCTTTACAGATTTCGGAACACCGGTCTGCGCTGTGCTTTCGCTCCTGAATGCGGAAGGTGTTATTGCAAGCTGCGAGTCAGATACCTATGGTGCACTCTCTATGTATATCGGCGCAAAGCTGAGCGGTAAGGCAGTATTTTTCGGAGATCCGGTTTCTCTGGATGAAACAGAAAATACAATTACCTTCTGGCACTGCGGCATGGCAGCCTGTACGCTGGCAAGGAAAGACACAGGCGCCTGCGTTGGTGTTCATCCTAACCGTAAGATCGGACCGACGATGGAGTTCGGCTGTGCGGCGAATGCAGAAGCCACTGTTTTCCGTGTAGGCAGAAAGCCGGACGG
>CAZPEW010000021.1:5558-7726 GCA_964585695.1 uncultured Lachnospiraceae bacterium | reverse complement strand
GGTTCTTTGTTGCAGCCGGTTCCATACTGGACAAGCCAAAGCAGTTTAATGGAACCTCTATTGTCGTAAAGACGGAAAACCCGTCCAAGGAAATAATCACGGAAGCAGTCAAGGGCGGATGGGAGCCGCATTATGCTGTAGTATACGGAAATGTTGCAGAAGAGCTTAAGATGCTTGCGCATATGCTGGAAATTGATGTATGCTGTTTCTGAAAACCGGATCTTGTAGAGAAGTTCCGGCAGAGAACGAAAAGAATATAACAGAAACAAAACAGGAGAAAGCGCATGTCTTATTCTGGTGTCAATTCCGTGAATGTTAAAATGTATAACCGAAGCAGGCTGATCAAGCTTCTGAATGATAACGGGCCTGCTTCCCGCAAGGATATTGCCATCGGTCTTGGTCTGACGGCGGCTGCGGTAACGCAGATCTGCACGCAGATGATTGCCGAGGGAATACTGGCGGATCTGGGAGAACTGAGCGAGAACCCCCGTCCGGGCCGTAAGAAAATGCTGGTAGGGCTGAATTACCGCTACCGCCATGTACTTTCCATATCTGTTGAGGCATCGGAAACCAGTATCTCTGTCAGCGATCTGGACGGAAGAGATCTGCAGAGGAAAACGCTGGATACAGATACGTCGGTAGCACCGCAGGTATTTCTGCAGAAAATTGCAGCTGAAAGCCGCAGGCTTCTGGAGGATACCGGGCTTAAAATGTCGGATGTCCTTGGCGCCGGTGTTTCTGTACCGGGTGCGGTTGACAGAGAGCATGGCATAAGTCTGCATGCCTTAAGAATATGGGATGCAGAAGTTCCTGTAAAGACAATACTGCAGGAAAGACTGGGTATCCCTGTTACCGTGGAAAACAATGTAAAGGCTTTTGCCGAGGCTGAACTCAGTTATGGAACCGGAAGACAGAGCAAAAATATCCTGTTTGTAAAATGGGGTCCCGGTGTCGGCTCAGCTATAGTTATTGAAAATCATGTGTATGACAGCCATAATTCCAAGACAGCTGAGATCGGGCATCTGATTGTAGACCGGAAGGGCAAGCTCTGTCGCTGCGGAAGACGCGGCTGCATTGAAACAAAAGTATCACAGCAGGCTGTTGCGGAAGAGGTCCGTGCGCAGTATTCGCAGGAAAGCATGCCGGAACTTGCACTTTATACAGCCGGCAATCCGGAGCGGATTAATGCCAGAAATATTTCAGAATGGGCACAGCTTAAGGATGTCGCACTTCAGTAAATTCTGCAGCAGGCGATCGACGAGCTGGCGCTGACAGTCAGCAATGCAAGCACCTTAATGGCGCCGGATCAGATTGTGGTATATGGAAGGATGTTTGACATTCCCGGATTCCTGGAGCGGTTTCTTGACTGCTGCAGAAATTATATACCGGATTACAAAGATGATCTGATTGTAAAGTCAGATCTCAGCACCAAAACATCCTATATCGGATCTCTGGCCCTGGTTTTTAACGAGTTTATCAATATTCCGGAGGCAATCTGAGCAGTAATCATTTCAACCAGCATGAAGACTGCCAAAGCTGAAAATAATTTTCATAATACAGGGAATAGGAAAATGTTAAATTTTTAACACTTTCCTATTCCCTTTTTTTCGTGTATGTAGTAAAATACATACATATCAAAAGCAATACTTCCTATCACATTTATTTGCAAAGGAGATCATGAAATGGCAAAGGAATTATTATCACAAAACGGACAGAAGACAGTTTACCGCGATGGAAATAAAGTCTTAAAGGTATTTGATAAGGATTTCCCTAAGGACGAAGTATTCCATGAGGCATTTGTAACAACACGTGTGGAAAACATTGAAGGTCTTAATGTTGCAAAGATCCTCGGCATCTATATGGATGAAGAGGGCAGATGGACGATTGAAAAGGAGTACATCGAGGGCAGAACCTTAAAGCAGCTGATGGATGAGAATCCGGACAAGATGGATGAGTATATCACAAAGCTCGTTGATCTGCAGCTCTTTGTATTCTCCAAGAAGGCTCCTCTCCTGGAAAAGATGAAAGGAAAGATCGCATACCAGATCAATGGACTCAACACAATCGATTCCTCCACGAGATATGAGCTTCTCACAAGACTTGAGTCAATGCCGAAACACTTCAAGCTCTGCCATGGCGACTTTGCACCGTCCAACATCATTGTAAAA
>CAZPEW010000021.1:0-5548 GCA_964585695.1 uncultured Lachnospiraceae bacterium | reverse complement strand
CTGATCGACTGTGTACACTCAACAAAAGGCAATGCATCCGCTGACGTTGCAAGAACCTATATCACCCTCCTCCTCGAGGATGAAAAAGTTGCAAAGAAGTATTATGACGAGTTCTGCAGCAAGACCAAGACAGACACAAGCTATATCAACAAGTGGCTCTCCATCGTAGCAGCAGCAAACCTCACAAAACAAAGACCGGAAGAAGTACACCTCCTCGAAACCTGGCTGGATATTACTGACCACATGTAAACATAAGCAACGCGTACAAATAGGAAAGGTCTCATGCAAGGAGCTTGCTCCATTGCATGAGACCTTTTTTATTTGTACATGCTGCGCAGAACCCATCGAATCTTTTCGAATGCCTGACTTTCCGGAAAACAGGCCTGGACAGACTTTTTTCACCGTAGGGCCTGCTGATTTCCTGCAATTTATCTTGTTTTTCCCGGGAAAGCAGGTTTGGAAAGAAGATTTTCGGCAGCAGGCCTGCTTTTTCACAACAGACTGCTAAAAGATTAACAAGTTTGGCTGCAAAATACATTTCCCAGGAGAAGTTTTTCTCTACAGGCCTGCTTTCTATCTGAAAAATTCAAAAAACCCGGTAAAAAAGCAGGCCTGTAGAAGAAATATATGCATTCGGCCTGTTTGGCGAAAATCCGCAGGTTAAACTGTCCTCTGCACGACGGGCACGGCGGGCACATGAATGACCTGCCGGTTATTTCACATGGAAATGATAAACGGAGGGGAATGGCAGAAACGCAACGGAATTTTTCTCATTATATTCGAAAAGATCCGATGCGGGACAGCGTTGCTTCTTTTGTCGGTTGTGCTGTTTTTCAGGCAGTATTTTTGTACAAATATTTCTGCAAAAATATGGCCTGGGGGTTTGCACAAACAGCAAAAATAGTATATGATAGGCGTATCAAACAAATATTTAGATTCCTAAAAAATTTACAGAAACCTCGCTGCAGAATACTGATCCGTTATAAAGGAAGTGTTCTGCATCATGCTGTTTCAAATGGAGGATATGATGGAGAATGAATACAGTTTTATTGTAAACGGCATTCAGAGAACAACCACAGAAGAGAAGCCATTGCTTCGTTATCTGAGAGATGACCTGGGGCTGACATCTGTTAAGGATGGCTGCAGTGAGGGTGCCTGCGGTACCTGCACGGTAGTGGTGGATGGATTTGCCATTAAATCCTGTGTCATGACGACCAAGAGGGCAGCCGGCAAAACTATCATAACCGCAGAGGGTCTCAGCGAGCGGGAGAAAGAAGCATTTGTATATGCATTCGGCGTAAGCGGTGCGGTACAGTGCGGTTTCTGTACGCCGGGCATGGTGATGGCTGGGAAGGCACTGCTTGACAGAAATCCGAATCCGACAGATGCAGAGATCAAGCTGGCGATCAAAGGAAACCTCTGCCGCTGCACGGGTTATAAAAAGATCATTGAGGCGCTGCAGCTGACAGCAGCAATCCTCCGCGGTGAGAGAACCATTGATCCTGCTGCAGAGGAGGGCGAGGGAATCGGCGTAGGAACCAGAACTTTCCGTGTGGATGTACGTAAAAAGGTGCTTGGTACCGGACTTTATCCGGATGATATTTATATGGACGGCATGGTACATGCATCTGCAGTGCGCTCCAGATATCCGAGAGCCAGAGTGCTGTCCATTGACACAAAGGAAGCACTGGCGCTTCCTGGTGTGATCGGCATACTGACGGCCGAGGATGTTCCGAATAACAAGGTCGGACATATCCAGCAGGACTGGGATGTCATGATCCGGCAGGGAGACATTACAAGATCCGTCGGAGATGCCATCTGTCTTGTCGTTGCAGATACGCTGGAAACACTGGAGGCTGCCAAGAAGCTGGTAAAGATTGACTACGAGGTACTGGAGCCGGTAAGAAATATCCATGAGGCCATGGCGGAGGGGGCACCGAGCCTGCATCCGAACGGAAATCTCTGTCAGTCACGCCATGTTACCAGAGGAGACGCAAAGGCTGCACTTGCAGCATCCAGATATACGGTGACGGAAACCTTTACGACACCTTTTACGGAACATGCTTTCCTGGAGCCTGAATGTGCCGTATCCTTCCCGTACAAGGACGGCGTCAAGATTCTTTCCACCGACCAGGGTGCCTATGATACCCGTAAGGAGTGCCTTATCATGTTCGGCTGGCAGGATCATCCGGAGCGTGTGGTTGTGGAGAATCAGCTGATCGGCGGCGGCTTCGGCGGTAAGGAAGATGTTTCTGCACAGCACCTTGCAGCGCTGGCCGCATATATTTACAGACGTCCGGTCAAGGTAAAGTTCTCAAGACAGGAGTCTATCAACTTCCATCCGAAGCGTCATGCAATGGAGGGAACTTTTACGCTGGGCTGCGATGAGAACGGCATCTTTACAGGACTGGACTGTGATATCTATTTTGATACCGGCGCCTACGCTTCTCTCTGCGGACCGGTGCTTGAACGTGCATGCACACATTCGGTAGGACCGTACTGCTATCAGAATACGGATATCCGCGGCTACGGATATTATACAAATAACCCGCCTGCAGGCGCATTCCGCGGCTTTGGTGTCTGCCAGAGTGAGTTCGCGCTGGAGTCAATGATCAATGTGCTGGCGGAGAAGGCCGGCATCTCTCCATGGGAGATCCGCTACCGCAACGCGATTGAGCCGGGCAAGGTTCTGCCGAACGGGCAGATTGCTGACTGTTCTACAGCATTAAAAGAATGTCTTGAAGCAGTCAGGGATGTTTATGAAAAGAACCAGGGTCATGCCGGTATTGCCTGCGCAATGAAAAATGCAGGTGTCGGCGTAGGACTCCCGGATAAAGGACGTGCAAGACTGGCTGTGGAAAACGGCATTGTCAATATTTACTGTGCAGCTTCCGATATCGGGCAGGGCTGCCTTACCGTTTTCTGCCAGGATGTTGCAGAGACGACCGGCCTTCCGCTTCAGAAGATCCGGAATGCTGTCTGCAATACGGAGAATGCTCCTGACTCAGGTACAACCTCAGGTTCCCGCCAGACACTCATGAGCGGTGAGGCTGTCCGCGGCGCTTCTGCACTTTTAAAGGAGGCACTGGATCAGGTCGGCGGAGATCTCGGCAGGCTGGAAGGCAAGGATTACTTCTATGAGTATTTTGAGCCGACAGACAAGCTGGGCAGCGACAAGCCGAATCCGAAGAGCCATATTGCCTACGGGTATGCTGCACACGTTGTCATCCTCGATGAGAAGGGCAAGGTGACCGATGTATATGCCGCACATGATTCCGGCAAGGTAGTCAATCCGCTTTCCATCCAGGGACAGATCGAGGGCGGCGTGCTGATGGGTATGGGATATGCACTGACGGAGGACTTCCCGTTAAAGGACTGTGTTCCTACAGCAAAGCTCGGGACACTCGGACTGTTCCGCGCAACAGACATTCCGGTGATCCATGCAATATATGTTGAGAAAAAGGATCATATCGGTGTTGCATACGGGGCAAAGGGCATCGGCGAGATCGCTACCATCCCGACGGCACCGGCAGTAGAAGGCGCTTATTATGCAATGGATCATCAGCTCAGAACTTCCCTTCCGCTGAAAGATACTTACTATGTTAAAAAGAAATAAAGATTTGCAGGTAACACAAATATTTACTGAAACATGCTGTGAAATATAGTATAATCTTCTCAAGCACCGACGAAGCTGCCGCAGTAGGGCAGCTTCGTTTTGCGGCTGATAATCTGTCCGCATTATCGGCAGAGGAACTGCTTGATTATTAAAATGCATCTGGGAAAGTGCTTCGGAGGTTATAATGAAACTTGGCTGTATTATACTTGCATCTGGAAGAGGGGAACGTTTCGGCAGCAACAAGCTTCTGGAAAAACTGAACGGCAGACCGCTCATAACCTATACTGTCGCAGCAGCTGCAGAGGCTGCTGCGCAGTCTTTTATCGACGTGCCGGTTGTGGTGACGAGATGGAAGGAAGTAGAGGAGATCTGCAGGGATTACCCGGTAAGGGTGATTCTGCATGAGGATCCTGACCAGAGCGACAGTGTACGGCACGGCATTACCTCTGCCTACGCAGAGAACTGGGACGGCTGTATGTTTGTTCCGGGGGATCAGCCTCTTCTTGTAAAGGAAAATATAGCAGATATGGCACAGGCTTTTTACAAAGATCCCGAGAGAGCCTATTGCCTTTCATTTGATGATGCAGTCGGCAGTCCACGGATTTTTCCGAGGAGATATTTTAAAAAGCTTGCAGAGATACAGGGAGACCGCGGCGGCGGATTTCTTTTAAAGGAAAACGGCGCGCTGGTCAGCAATGTATCCGCAGTTCATCCATGGGAACTCTGGGATGTCGATACAGAGGAAGATCTGGAGAGAATCCGGGATATTTTCTGCATTCTGGAGGATCTTAAGGGCCCCGATCTTGCAAACTGACCGCAGCTTTCCTGCGGCGGATGCCGCATAGCATACGTATCTCATGCTGCATAGCATGCCGCATGACGCATACAGTTTCTTCTTATTTTTTCATATAATAACTGCTCTTTCTTATTGATTCCATTGCTGCTTCAGAAGACTTCCGGCAGCAAACGGAAACCGTATGCGAATGTTTTTTAAAAAACAATCCGTTTCTCCCGGATCTGCAGTATCTGTCTGGTTCAGAAACACAATGTCCGACAGGGCTTCTTTTATAAGCACCTGAGCGGCCATCTCTCCTGTGAGGAGTACGGACGGATCGGTAATCCCGAGGAGTTCCATAAAGATTTCCGGGCGGTGGCAGACCTCGGAGAGGGGCTTCCCGAAACCGGAGGCGCCGATCACGGTAATGCTGCAGCGGGAGCCCTCCGGGATGACCGGTTCCCAGGCGGCATGTGCCTTGACCGGGAAGTGACGCGAGCCGTCTGCTTCCACAAGGATGTAATCGGCAGCGCTGCAGAGCTCTTTAAAAGAAAAAGACGGCGCGGTAAGCTTGCCGCTTCCGTCCATGAGCGGTGTGCCGATCTGCAGGATCGGAGAGACAGCAAAGGCGGATTCCAGAGCGGAGAGCTCCGGACGGCAGAATGTATCTGCACTGCCGGCTGTCCGGTCCGGATTCTGCGGAAGCGCATCACCGGCAGAAAGACAGCGCAGCAGCGGGATATCCGCAAAGGGCAGGATATGTGTGGTTGTGGTCAGAATTACACGGGAATGCCTGGAGAGCTCTGTTCCGAGGATACGGAGCATGGTGCTTTTGCCGCCGCTTCCGATGATGGAAGTGATGCCGGGACGGATATTTAAAAGAGCAGAAAGCTGCATGGAAAAACCTCACGATGTTTTGATGTATGATTATGATTGCAGTGTCCAAAGTCATGCTGCACGTCATGCCTGCATGAGAGCGGAGTGATGATTATCTGACATTCACATCTTAATTATACGAAACAAATTATATATTGAAAAGGAGATAAAAATGTATATTGATTGTAAAGGAAAAGCATGTCCGCAGCCGGTAGTACTGTCATTAAAGGCGTTAAAGGAATTAAAGGCCGGAGAGAGCCTGGAGGTACTTGTAGACAATG
>CAZPEW010000020.1:7220-18021 GCA_964585695.1 uncultured Lachnospiraceae bacterium | reverse complement strand
AAAATGATATAGCTACTCGAAATCCTATATACTTTTTACTTGGTCTAAATGTAAATGAGTTATATTCCAACATTCTGAATAATATACCTCTAAAGCAGCTAACATATAAACAAGTTTATTATAATCTTCTTTTATATTAAAATCTATTTTATTACCTTTAAATATTTTAGTCATTATTGGTACATTAAGTAACTTATATGCTTCTAAAGAATCTTTTAATCTAGATCGTTCATCGTAATTTAAACTAAGTTTAACTCCTTTATATGTAAAAAAATTAATATATCCCTAATCACTAAAAGTATTTATCTACTAGATTTTTAAGTTTCTAATATACTCTAGTTCTTGCTTTTCTTCTTCTGTCATAATTTTGATATAAATTCAAAATAACTACAATTTCCTTTATAAAAATCTTTTATTTTATATTTATACTATTTATATGGACATAACCATTTATTTATTTTAACTTTCATATAAGTAATATTCCAAATATATTTATAAAACAAATTATCTCAGCCCAAAAAGTAGTATTATCATCTGGATAAAATACATAGTAAAATATATAAGGAATCCAAGGAAGTAATAACCAAGGATTAACTAAATATACAAGTATCTAAGAAACTATTCCTGTTAAATATCCTCCACCATAATGTAACCATTTACCATAGGAATGATAAAAAGGAGTTAATCCGACTCCGAAACAGCCTAAAGTAAACAGTATGCTCAATGGTACATTTATTAATGATAAGGGGTACACTACTCCTAAACCAACTGCCCAAAATGTAAAACAGAACCATTTTTTATCTTGTATAACATAGGCTATGTGCGATAAACTATATAATATTTCTCCATTTTTAAATGTTGTATATAAAATATATACAACAAAATATATAAATAATATCCAAATCATAATTAGTTTTTTATTTCGTCATTATATGGATTATTATCACTAAGCTAAGCTATTTCTACATTAGTTTTACGCTTATCATTTTCAACAACAGCTTCTTTATAAGAACGATCCGTTTGTGCTTTATACATGTCTATTTTAGCTTGTTGTTGAAGTTTAGATTGTTCTAACTGCAATTTAGCTTGATTAAGTGATTGAACTTGTTGCTAAGCTTTTTGTAATTCAGACTACATCTACTATAATTGCTACTGTGCCTATTGTAATTGCTATCCTAATTGCTGTATTTGACTATTTTCTTTTTTCTGCTTTCTAATAGCTTTATGCATTTTAACTTTAACTTCAGTGGTACTTTTAGTAGTAGCTAAATCAATTACTGATTCTGCATCCAGCTATCCAGCTTTTATAAGCTCTGGGACAAGTGCTTTCAATTGCTCTGTATCTCTAGTCATATCTGCACTACTTGTAATATGAATATCGTAATCAGTCATAGTAAAATGTTCTGGTAAAGCAGTGAATACTCTAACTTGTTTATCTCCAAGAATTAAGGTACCTGTTAAACCATTTTTAAATACAATTTTAGCTTCATTTAATGCATCTAGAAGTATCTCTTCTGTAATTGTATCCATTTGTTGATACCATTGCTTACTAATAGTAAACGAATTATTTACAGAAGTTTGAACATTGGTAACAGCATCTTTTTGCTATATACCATTAAGTCTTTCTCTAAATACTCCAGTTATAGAAGAACAAGTCTATTCAATACTATCCATAGCTAACTAAATAGCTTGTACTGCTTGTACTTTAATTGTATCATCATAACCATTATAGATAGTATTTACTGGAGTTTGACCATTTCCTAATCTTCCTTCTTGAGAACTATCAATTAAAAATGCTCCTTGTTTTTTCCAAGCTAACGCTTTTTGTACCCTTTCAGTAAGATCAGTTCCTAAGAATTTAGGAAGAACTGAGACATCAATGATATCACCTACGGTACCTGAACTTGCAATAAGATTATCTCTATAGAAATTTAATAAATCATATTTATCCTATAAGGTTACACAAGCAAGAACTAATGAATAAGGTTGATTGCTACGATTTGCATTATATATTCCGTTAACACTAAGGTTACAGTAATTAGGATTATCCATACTTCTTACAACAGAATCATCTTTACCTATAAGTATAAATATCTCCTAACCTATTCTAATAGTTTTATATCTTTGCATTACAAAATGACTATCAGTTTCAAGCCATTCTACTTCATAAACAGGTATAAGATTTCTATAACCCCTAGTATCATTGGGATATCCTGGAATCATTATTTCTTCTCCTGCTCTTAATCCACCTGTATTACTGCCAGTAGTTCTTACATAATAAGCTCCACTTTCCAAAGCAGCATCTTTCCAAGTATCATTAATTTCTTTAATGTCTTTTCTAGATAAATCATGTCCATATTCATTAAGAATTTGACTTTTTGTAAGCCATCTTCTTACAACTACTCTATAAGAATCTTTTAAGTATACAGATTCTGGATTTATATCAAAGAAAGTATTTCTTGGATCTAGAATATCTATTTTTACATTATTTTTACTAACTGATGGTTTTGTACGATAACACATATATCCAGCAATTAATAAATCTAGTAAAAGATGTTTTTTCTTATTTTTAAAATCTGTTTCCCTTGATTGCATTAAATACTGCACTACATTTTGCGCAGCAATTTCATAATCAGAAACAAAATCATATTCCAAATCCTCGATTATGTTTTCTAAATCAGATTTAATTAAAACATCCTAAATATCCTATTTATTTTGTATTTGTTCTAATATTTTATTTTTTAATCTTGACTATAAAAAAGTAACAACTTCCTAAGTAATTTTAAGTTGTTTTTCTCTTGTTATTTTGCTAATGGTATCTGAATCCTTACATGAAACTTTAGGAAGTGTAGGCATACCTAAATATTCACCGACTAAAGCATCTATGTGCTTTCTAATTAAAGGAGTAAATTCTACAGATGTAGGATTACCAATACCATAATTTTCTTCAAGGTATCTAAACTACTCTTCGTCTCGAATACCATTATAGTAATTATATGCTTTCTAAATTTCAGTTTTGTCATAAACTAATTCAGAAATAGCTTTATTAGTTTTTTCTATTAATTGTTCATCAGTCATGGCATTTTATACACCTTCTATCAGAAGGACAATTATATGGATATTCTTTATAACCTAAGAAATATTTAACTATATCAAAATGTCTAGAATGTAGTTCCTTTTCTATATATTTTAAAAAAGAAATATCATCTAGTTCAGCAGATATATAAATAGGTTTTTCATCATTATTTAATCCAAATCTAACTGTTACTCCAATAGGTTTTATATGTTTTACTTCTAAAGTTCCTATATATTTTTTACAATAAATTCTTTCAATCAATTCAAGAATTTTTTGTTTTAAATTACCATCTATATCTTGGATCACTTGTCCTTGCTCTATATTCATTTCTTGGTTTTAAATTAGCTATAGTTTGCTATTGTTTTGGAATAATTCCAAAATGTTTATAACCTTTACTATCTGTATACCATCCCATTTCTTGCCATTCAGAACTGGTTTCTTCAATTTCTCTAGGTATAACTCCAGATAATTCTTCATCGGCTAGCTCTGCCATTCCTAATGCAGCGATAATATCAAATTTTGTTTTATTTTCATCATTATATGATATTAACTAGTCTAACATTTCTGGAAACCATATAGTATGTGAGTAATCTTCTACAAAGTTTGCTATCAAATCAGTTTGATGAGATATAATAGGGGTAGTAGCAGGGGTTCCTACAGTTTTAGTTCTAGGAATTTTATTAGGGTCCGGATAAGTAGCTCTAGGTCTTTGCATAAAATATTGATAAAAACCTCTATCTCTAGCCCATGATAGCATAGATATACGAGTTGCTTCTAAATTAGCTTGACAATTATAATACATTAATAACTACATTGCTGTTTTAAAAGCAGTTCTTTCATTATCTGGCCTAAACATATAATAAGCTACATACATTGGATCCTATACTCCAAACTATCTTTTCTTTATTACTATACAAAATTTAGAAGGATTGTTAGTTTGCTCAGAAGTTTGGTTCTAGCCAATGTCTATACCGTCAATTCCAGCTATATAAAGATTTTTCATTTCTTTATAAGACATTGGATTCCCTTCTTCGTTAATTTCTTTTAAAGTCCATAATGGATGCTAAATAATATGTACATTTCCATTACTATTAGGAATCCACTAAACGTCTGCTATATTAGAATACATATCAGCCTTATTTCCTTGTTGAGTTTTAAAAATAAATTTTAATTCCCCATTTTCTATTTTAGGACCTTGTTTATGTAACCTAATCTAAGCTAATTGATCTGATAATAATACTTTATTAAATTTATTATTACCTTCTAGAGCAAAAGCCTCTTCTGCTGTAAAACAATACTCTGCACAGTAAATAACTAAAGCTTTTGGGTCTTTAAAACGTGACCTTTTATCTAAGTAAAACTATTTAGCTTTTTCTGTATCAACAACCCCTCTAGAATCAACAACTTCAGGTTTATCTAGAGCAGCATAAGAAGGGATAAAAAATCCTGTAATTACTTCCGTATTATCATCTGTATAATGATGCTTGTAAGGGAGAACTAGATAAGATTCTGGGTCATAATAGATGGTTTTAAGTCCATCTAAAGCAGCTCCTGAGTCACCTCCCGTGCCTCCAGCTATTAATACGCCTAACTTATTTCCTCCTACGTCTACTAATGCTTCACCCTGTATAAAAGATTTAAGTAAAGTTGGATTAGATCCTGCTTCTTCAAACATTACTACTTCAGCACGATCGCCTCTTACTTTAGAAGGTTTATCTGCAACAATTCCTTCTATTTGAGACATCCATCCGTCTTCTACTTTTTGCCCATTTACATATTTATAATAAGAAGCCCTTTTCAGTAGTGCAGTATCAGATACTTGTCTTAATTTAAAGAACCCACCATCAGTTTTATCATTTAAAAAAGTTAAAGCTCCCCACACTTTTTCAAGAGTTTTTCCTAATTTACCAGCATCAAAAGCAGTAATCATCGTAATACTGTTTTTAAAACATGAATATTCATTAGCACAAATACTTGCTAATATTTCTGAAAAACCTACTGCACGGCTTTTCATCATACAAACATTTTTTCTTAAATGCTTACATAATTCAAAATAATGGAAAAACTCATATTGGCACACCATAAATCTAGGAAATATATTTTTACGGGCAGTACCTGCTTTATCAACTCTTGAATTTTTAAGCTGATAATAATTTAAAAAGAAATAATTATTACCAGTAATAGTATAACCATTAACAGTCATACCATTAATACACCTTTTATATTCCTAATTCCAGAAATCTCTATATAATTTAGATCCAAATTGATACTAACAATAGTGACCTGTTTTTTCAAAGTTAGTTCTAACTTCTGTAAACCAATCTGGATTAAAGTCTAATCCGTGAGTCTAATCTATAGGTTTATAGCCAGTTATTTCATAGGATTTAGTTCTATCAAAAAAAGATATTTCTTGATTAATAGGATAATCCCATTCAAAATTAGTTCTAACTATATCTTTTTCTATTTCCTATATAAACTGCTATTCTTCTTTTTTCTCTGCCTATTTTACAGATTCTATAATCTACTATACTTCTTCTGGAAGTTTAATTTTTCTAGGTCGACCTCTTTTTCTTTTTATCTCTTCCATTATTACATAGTATCAGGTAGGAATCCATCAATAGCCCCAGCTCTAATTGCTGATGCTTCTTGTTGTTCTTTCTGTACTTGCTACTCTAATATTTTTAATTCATCATTTACTTTAGAAATTTGTGACATTTCTTTCATAATATCAGATACTTTATAAATTGGTTTGCCTGTTTGCTCATCAACATCTAAAGGATTTACTGTTTCAAAATAAATAATAAATTTATCAACTGCCATCTAAGCAGCTTTTAACATTCTAATAGTACGATTTGATTCCTATATTTCTTTATACTTTCTACAAGCAGCTCTAAAAGTTGGATCATTCCATTCTTCTTCTGTAAGATTGGCATCCCTTAAGGCTTCTTGGTGTCTATCTTGTTCTGTGTAATCTTTATAAAAAGATTCCCAATCAATAGCTAAATATATATAAGTAAATTCTCGGTAAGCTCTTAAATGTTTCTTACCTGTTTTATCTTCAGTGCAAACATTTCTCTTATCATCCATTAAAGCGGCAAACTCTCTGATTAAGAGAATTTGCCCTTTTTCTAATTCTACCTAGCCATTAGCATTATTGTACTGAAAAATATGTAGCATATTACTTTAAGTTAAGTAAACTTCTTAATTTTACTAAATCAATATTACCTCCATTTAAATGCTTTTTCATTTTACCTCCGCACTTATCTATATCGGTAGCATATTTACTTTGTACTGATTTAGGTTGATTTCTAAATTTAGAAGTTAATCTTTTATACTCCTATTCCTCTTGTGGAGTTAATTTACCCTTAGCTCTTTTAGAAGCAAGTTCTTCATGTTTCTTACTATCTATTTTACTATATATAGAAGTAGTAGCAGAAGCTTGTGAATTTCTATAATTTTGTACAGTAGAAGAAATAGCCTTTTTGTTTCCTTTAGGCTATATTTCCATACCTTCTTCTGCTGTATTTATTCCTCTACAAGCAGAACAAATTCTGCCTCCAGCCTTGAAATAATATTTTTCAGTACCTTCTGGACATTCTCCTTTAATGTTCTTTATATAATTTAATTTAGCTCCTAATTTAGCCATCTATGTTTGTTGCTGAGCTACTTGCTCTAAGTATTGCTAAAACTAAGCCCAAGATTCTTCATTGGGCTGTAGATTATTTACTTTACAAAATTCAGCAAAAGCTTGTTTAATTTGCTCTTCTTCGTTCATTTTTCCTCCGGATTGGTGTTTAGTTGGATTGTTTAAATAACTTCTTATTGATTCAAAAGTTTCAGGACTTGTATTTTTAAATCCTCTTAAGAAATCCTCATAATAATTACTAGTATTCATTTTCTATAATTGTTCAGCTAATCTTTTAGAATCTCTTCTTCCAAAGTTTCCACTTACTTTAGCTTGTGCCATAATAGCATCAAAAGCTTTTCTTCTAGCTTCTTCTGGATTATTAGCTACAGCAGTAAATGCTAAATAATTATTCCATATCTTTCCTTGGTCAGAATTTTTTCCTTTGTCTGTATTAAGCCAATTATAATATTCATCTGTATTATTAAATCCATTATCTCGATAAGATCTAATAGCGTCTCTATTTAATGGATTTTGTAATGTAACTACCTATTCCTAAAGCTACTCAGGAGCTAAATAGTTTCTTACCTACTATATATTATCTAGTTTAGAATTACCAGAAATTGGAGTAAATTTGCCATTATTTAATGTTCCTGCTGTGTAAGTAATTTCAGTATTAGGTTTTTTAAGACTATTTATATAGTCCTACCATTGACTTACTGATTCTCCTCTTTTTCTAGTATTATATTTTTTACCATTGAAATTAAATTCAGAAACTCCTTGACTTCTTGCTATATCAAAGGCTTCTGCAAATGCTGACTTTTTTGCCATTATATTTTTAAAAGGTCTTTTGTATTAAAAATCGCTTCTTGTAATTTATTATCAGTTGTAAACCATCTACATTTTATTCCTCTAAGCACAGGCTCTTTTTCAGTACCTAAGTGTTTAAAGATTGTTGTTTCTTTTTTTATGACTAGCATAATAGGCTTATTAGGAATATCCTATTTAATAGTTACTACATCGCCAGGCATAAAAAATATTTTATCATTTATCATTTTCAAATCTTTCTGTTAAACCTGAATTAAATATCATTATTAAACTTCTCTCATTGACTAGTACAAAACCTTGCCTATAGAAAGGAATCATTGTTTCTGATGGCTTTCTCCACATAACTATATCTCCTATTTTTACATAGGCACATTTAGTTCCAACTTCAACTACTTTTCCAACCTTTATAAAAGCTTCTTCTTCATGGAGCTTTCCGTCTTCTTGTGATTTATATATAGGATTTTTACCTCCTAAATCTACAATTACTCCTCCTTCTTTTTTAATTCTTTGAAAAGGATTTGTAATATAAGGCTTTATTACTACCCCCTCATAAAGAGGTTTCATTTCTAAAGTAGTTAAATCAAAATCTTCTTGTTCAGAAACTAATTGATTGTTATATTCTTCTAAGCTTTCAAGATATTCTGTAACCTTGTCTTCATGCTCTGTTTGTTTTTCTGTATTATAATTTTCCTCTACAGATGATTTACTAACTACAAAACTTTTAGATTCTTCGGAAGCTACTTGTGTAGCTACTTTTTCATTACTTGTGGGCGTAAAATTTACATCCCTTCCATTAATTGTTCTTATCATATTACCATTGTTCAACTGGGCATACCGCATTTGGCAAAGTAGTTTTTGCTTTTAGATAACACCCACATCCTTTATAATAACCATCTTTTTTATTTATACTAATATCTCTTGTTTTTGGATTCATATATAAATTAGGATTACATCTTGGACGTAATCCATCTAAATATAAAGGACATTGTTTACAAATTTCTAGTCTTATTTGAGATATATCTTTATTAAGTCCTAATAATTCATTAACATGTCCTTTTATTATATTGCCAACTTCCATAACGTGTTTATTATCCTATTTTCTGATGATAACCTTTTAATATTCTATCTTTTTAAGCTTGGCAAGTTTTTCTTGTTTAAAAATAGACTTTTTATAAAACTTCAACATAGCTTCTACCTCCTTTTTAAGATAAGGCATATTATAAATTGTTTGGTTATCATTATGGTCAAAATGTACAAGAATTAAATCCTTTATTACAAAATCAGGATTAATCATTTGTAACATCCATGCATAAGTTGATAATTGCAAAGCATAATGATAGTAATTGCAATCTGGAAGTAAATTTAATGGATATAACATCTTAACTTCACTACGAGTTTGAGTGTTAAAACCTGCTTTTTGTTTAATTTCCTTGTTTGTTTTCCAATCCAGAATGTAAATTTCATTACCTTTTTTAACTAATAAGTCAATTTGTCCTGCTATCCGTAATACTCCATCTGGGGAAACTCTTGAAATTAAATACTCTGGATAAACTCCATTCTCTAAGTCTAGAGCAGTTCTACCTTTATCGCATACAAACTTTCCTCCTACTCCAAATTTTTTAAGAGATACATTTGCTCCCATATTGTACATACTATTTTCAAGCTCTGAATGTATTTTAGTACCTCTCTCACAAGACTCTGCATTAGTTTTATCCCATTCATCAAGAATATCTTGTTGAGCTTTGTTAAAATCTAATTCTGATATATTGTAAGTACTTAAAATTTCTTTAGGTATTTTATGAGTAGCTAAAATAGATTTCTTTTCTATTTTCCATTCATCTGGAGCTAATAATTTTTCTAATGCTTTATATTTTGACCAAAAATCTTTATCAAATGGTTGAGCGAATTTCTCAATTAAGGTAGTTACTGAAATATAAGTATTAGAAGGGTTATCTAAATCAAAATATTTATGATCTTCTTCTTGAAAAGCAACATTTCCATTAATTTTTAAATTTTCCATATAAAACCTCCTGCTGTTTTTTGTTTTCCGTGAATAGTATTACTTATATTACAGTGTTTTATATTTGTAGCTTCTGAAGCGTGTGTAATAGAATCATACTTTGCTATAAAATCATTATTTATAGAGTACTGATAGACAGGCTGTTCTTTATCGTAAAATATTTTTCCTTTAGGATTAATTTTATATTCTTCGTATTTTTGCCATTGAAAACCTCCACTTTGTTTTCTTGAAAATTGTACAGCATTTCCTAATTCTTTTTTAACTTCCTTACATGAATCCCATAATTTAATAAATTCTCCTTCTAAAGAAATTTGTACTACTGGTATTCTTTGAGTGTTTCTTACAATCCCTTTTTGTCCTTCTGATATTTTTCTCCTATGTTCTTTTGAAAGTTTTTTACCTATATGAGATTTTTTTGAATTTTCTAACATTTCATCTGTCCAAAAATCTAACCCACAAGGTTTATTATTTAAGGCTATTTTATCTGAATTTATAAGTTCAAGATCAAAATATTTTTTTTCTAGTGTTCCTAAATCTTTTTTATCACACTCACATAAAATAGAAAACTCAAAAGGATCAAGATCTTTATACTTATTATAGACTCTTTGTATAAAAATATTTTTATGTACTCCCTTTTTTAAAGCTCTTAGATGTTGCTTCCATCTATTTCTTATATCAATAGATAATCCTATATAAAAGTATTTTGAATTACTTATTTTATATATTCCACATACTTTATTAACATTATTACTATCTAACTTATCTGTAGCTACGTTTCCGTTTTGTTTGTCTATTATCATTATTCATTAATCATTTTTTTTATATTATCATAATCTAATATGGCAGCCAATTTAGAAATTTCAGGGCCAATAACTTGTGGATAATAGTTTCGTTCATAATATTTAGTATCTTTATAAAGAATTATTATCATACCTATTGGACTATGACTACCTATAATAGGATAAAAAGCAGCAGATTTACACTCTGCAGCTTTTAGTTTAAGATAAAATTTAGGCATTGTTTGCTTCATAGTTTCTATATTATCTATTTTTACTACAGAGTAATTATTAATTTTTTGTAATTCGTCAATATAATATATATATTCTAATTCATGCCACTCTGACTTAGTAATAATAGAATTTAATCCTTTAGTTTTTTCCGTAAGGCAATTTAGATACTAATAGCTAAATCCCTATAAACTTCTAGTGCTATTATGATAACTTAATAAAATAACATTAGAAGCTTCCCTATC
>CAZPEW010000020.1:0-7210 GCA_964585695.1 uncultured Lachnospiraceae bacterium | reverse complement strand
TTTAAAGTATACTATTCAGCTTCCCATCTATCGTTTTCTAACTTCTAAGCCTAAGATCTAAGACTATTTTTATTTTCAGAAATTATATAATTTCCTAGACCATAGCCCAATAAACATAAAATAATTATAGTTTTTGTCTAGGTGTCTAAACTATCTAGAAATTCCCAAATCTTTTTAAGTAAATTTAATTTCATTAATTTTTTAATTGCCGACACTATTAAAGTGTTACTACTAACAATTATCTATACGCAAATCTTAAATGTTCAATTATTAAATTATGCTTAATAAATTTTGAACTAAACAAATTTAGTAATATTTTTACAGTAATCAAATTATTATTATCATATAATGGTTTAAAATAAAATTAGATACTATATAATGTTATAAATGCCAAGATATTATAAAAGACAAGATGTAATTAAAAGTTGTACTTGAACTAAGTAAATTTATATGACTAATAATAAATAGTTATTTAAAGCCAGGACCAATGTGCATAGAACAGATATATTTCCTGGAGTAATAGATACTAATAGTAAATTAGATAATATGAAAAATAATTATAAAACTAATAAAAAGAAAAAGTATATAAAAAAGGAACAAGAAGGAGGAACAATAGATGCTTCTGAATATGAACCTATATACATTTCTTAGTAGTAGTTCAATTATCCAGATATTAGTAGATAGGATTATGATTAGTTTAATTTTACTAATTAGTTATATATACCTAGTATTATTAATACGCGTGTATAGAAAAAACTTAGCACAAATCCAAAAGTAGAAAATATAAGTCTAGAACAACTTCTAAAAGAAGAAGGAATTTAGGCAAAAATATCTTTTGGATATAGACCTAATTCAAAAACTAAATAGGGTAAAAATAGTAATCATAGTAAATTAGATGAAAATGGATAGGCTGGCGCTTATGATATAGTACCTTTAAATGGAGATTTTGAAGATCTTAGATAGAAAATATATGGTAATCCAAGAATAGTTAATTGGCTTAAATCTAAAGGATGGGGTATATTAGAAGAAACTACTAGTAATATTATGCGTAAAACAGGAGCCTCTGGAAAACATTGGCATTTTGGCCCAGATAGTGCTGCTATTAAAATGTCAGAACAAAATGGAGTAAGTTACGCTAAATCTGGAATTAAAATATCTAAAAAGAATATAGGTAAATTTACATCTTATTGTGGAGGAAAAGTAACTTAGTAGTGCATAGATAAAGCTAAACAATCTAAAAATAAAACTCTTGTTAAAAGAGCAGTATTTGCAGAAAATGCTAGAAAATGGCAATAGGGAGGAGTACTTTCTAGATATATAGGATTAATAAATAACAACATTAATCCTTAGGTAGCTTTTGATACTGCACATCTTTCTATGATTGAGGATGGAAGACCTAATAAATATTATTCTTTTGGAAAAAGAGCCACTACTTTAGATGGGTGGATAAAGAATGCAACAGATTCTTTAACAATCGGAAGATATAAAAATCTTTTAAATACTAACAACTTAGAAGAATTTAAAAGAGGTTTAAAAGCTAAATAGTATAATTCAAGACCCGCTTTTTATAAAGAAATGGATAGAGGAAGAGAAGCTAATAAGAAGATTATTAATCAATATAATTAGCAACATGGTATTCCTTTAATTTCTTTATTACAATATTAGGATAATTCTAATTTAGTATAAAGTGAATAAAAAATTTTATAAACAAAATAAAGAATTAGAAAATAAAAGAAAACAAAAATGTGAAATTTGTGGAGAATCTTCTAAATGTTGTTTACAATTTCATCATATAAAAGAAAAAAAGTATAATATATCTCAAGCTGTTAGATACTTGAAACCAGAAATTTTTAAAGAAGAATTAGATAAATGTATATGTGTATGTATGAATTGTCATGCAAAACTACATGATAGAAGCATCAGTTTATAAACCTATTGAGTTACTAGAATATCCAGATCTTCCTTCTATTGATTACAGTAGTACTATAAATAGTAATGATGTAATAGACCAGTATTTAAATTTATTAAATACTAATAGTGAATAGGATGAACAAGAAGATGATATTGTGTAGTAGCTAAAAGAAGATGATGTTATAGTAAATACTAAAAATAAGAGTAATTACTAGAAAGTAAAAGATGAATTAGATAAATAGATAAATGATCCTATTAAAAAGAGAATACTTTTAAAAATAGCTGAAAAAGAATCTAATTTTAATTCTAAAGCTAAGAATCCAAAAAGTTCGGCTAGTGGATTATTTGGTTTTATAAATGCTTCTAAGAAAAAATATGGATATGGAGATTCTATAGCAGAACAAGTATCAGGAGCATCTAAATATTATGATGATTTTAATAAAAAGTTAACGTAGTATATAAATACCTATGGAGATAGAGGTCTTACTGATACACAATTAATGTATGGAATGTGGTTTAGACCAGCTTCAATGATTAATTATTTAAAAACAGGAAAAGATAATTATAAAGATGCTCAAGGAACAGGATTATCTAATATACTTACTAAAATGGCTAAACATGGTGGATTAATAAATCGATATTTAAAAAGTATAAATCAAAATGAAAATAGGTGAAATAATCAAAAGTATATTATCTTCTGCCGCAGGTTCTATTAGTTCTAAAAGACTATGTGGAATAATAGGATGGTTAGTATGTTTAGGGATAGGAATATATTGTACTATACAAGTTATACAAGCCCCCATGCTTATAGATAGTATTTTAATAGGTAGTGCAGCCTTGCTTGGAGTAGATTCAGTTACAGCTATTTGGCGCAATAAAAGAGATATAAATATCATTAAAGAGAATGAAACAAATATTCAACAAAATAATGATACATTATGAAAAAGATTTTATTAATACTTTTTAGTAGTATATTTCTGTTAGTAAGTTGTGATACTTTACAAACTAACAATACTGTAACTGTTGGAACAAATAATTCCTATATGAGATATGATTATTATTATAGGTACAGTCGTCCACTTTATTGGAATTACCCAAGACAAAAAGTAATTATTAAGCAGCACCATCATAATTTTAGATAGAATTTTGTAAATAGTAGAAAATTAATATAAAAGAGTTAAAAGAATTTTTTAAATTTGTTGAGAAAAGAGATAAAGAACTTATAAATAATTTATACAAATATGTCGGATATAAAATTTGATAATTCTAAAAGGTATATAAGAAAAAATAACGGATAGAAATTTGGAAAAGGAGTTTGGTATAGAGATGCTAATAATGATGGTGAATACAATTCTGGGGAACAAGTAATTAATATAGGAAATAGAATTAAAAACTCTAGTGGTTCTTATGTTTAGTTAAATTCAGACGGTACACAAACTACATTATTTAAAAATGGAAAAGTTACTAAAGGAGTAAATGTTACTAATTTAGATAAACAAGCTATGTCCAAAGGACTAATATATGGTAGATAGGCAATTAATACAGGAAATCAATTTAAAAGAGCTAAAACTGGAAAAAGTTCTTGGGATATAGATACTAATAGAGTAAATTAGGATGGAAATTTTATTGATAGATATGGAAACTATTTAATTACAGATAAAAATATAAGATATATAGGAAATATAAAAATTAAAGACATCTTAGGTATAGATGATAATTACATTAGTAATAAAAATGGATTATCATTTAACTCTTTAAGTAATTCTAATAATACAAAATTAATTACTAGAAGATACTCTACTCAAGCTTTGGGTTAGTATGTCAATCCAGACAATAAACAAAAAACTAATTTTGTTAAAGTAAATTTTGGAGATAGTAATGGACAGAATTAGTATTTAAAAGGTAACTATTGGGTATATGATGACGGCGACGGTAATGTTCAAACTATTGGCTTTAGAGGTAAAGACGGAAAAGATTATGCTTTTGTAACTCCAACAAATGGGGGACAGGCGTTTTTAAATAGTAATGCTAAAGGGACTATTTTAGGACAAACTAGTATAGGATCATCTAGATTAAAATCATATAGTGCAGGATTTACTCCTGGAATGGCTAAGTGGAGAGGTAAAGGAGGTTGGTATAATAACGTAGGAACTGAATTACCTTCTATAGTGTATGGGGCCAGAGACGGTTATCTTTATGATAAGAACAATCGTTAGATTGGATTTAATGCAAATGGTTAGTATTATTTAAAATCTAATACTAATTACGAAAAACCTTCTAATTTACATTCTAATTTTAAAGAAGGATGGAAAGGAGTATGGGGAGATTTAAATAATTTAGCTTCTAGATTTGATATAACTAATAATCAAGATATTCCACATAGGTTTTCTGGAGTCCTTGGAGATTTAGGTAGAGGAGTTTAGCATATTGCTTAGGGTACAATTGGGGCTGCTACACAATATATACTTCCAGATTCTTGGAATAAAGTTATTGGAAAATATGGTTAGATTGCTGATTTAGGTAAAGATCTTAGAACTATTACTAGTGGAATTAGTGCTTTAACTGGCAATGGTGAATGGGTTACTCCTTGGGATACTAAAAATAAAGGACTAGTTGATTATGCAGATATAATAGGTGATGCACAAGGTTTACAAGATTATAACGATGCTATTAATGGTGCTACTATATTGCTTGGCACAAGAGGCGTTGGCAGTTTAAAAGGAGTTGTTAAAGGATCTGTAGTTGCCGATGCTGCTAATATTGCTGGAAAAGCAATTAAGGGTGGGTATAAAGGAGCTGCTGAAGTATTTAATAATGGTGCTATGCACGCTGGAAAACAAACTAAAGCTGGATTACGTCCTAGTAATATTGCACCCATAATTGAGCAAACAAAAGAAGGATTTAAAAATGGAGCTGTTCAAGGATGGAAAACATTAAAAGCAAACCATAAGAAGCCAACTCAAAAAGTGACTAATACATCTAATAAGAAATAGTATATTTCTCCCAATACTTCCACAAAAGCAGCATCTAATAAGATACCTACTTAGGCTGAAATATAGTTCGGAGAGATACTTAATAATAAGAGACCGTATATTTCTCCTAATGCAAAGGTTCTTCCACAAAATGATGCAGCTAGAATTATATACAATATGAAATTTAATCCAAAAGAGTACGCTAACGGCATAATTAATTAGCCTAGATTTATTATTCCAGAAAGACCAATAGCTTCTAACTTTACTCCAAAGCTGAATTATAATGCTGAATCTACTGTTGGTAAAGTTCCTTAGACTACAGTTCTTTAGTATGTATAGCCAAAACAACCTAGTGGGAAAAGTATTTCTTGGTAGGAAGCTGTAAAATAGAAGGAGGTAGCAGAAACAACTAAATATCTTAATAAAAATTTAAAACATTCTCATAATAAAAATAATAAGAAAGCCAGAACTCCAAAACCTAAAGCTGTAAAGCATTATTTAGGAGGAGTATTAACTAATAATCGATTTGAAAAATGGATAAATTTATAAAATTTATTTTAAGTTGGGAAGGTGGATTTGTAAATGACCCAAGAGATAGTGGTGGAGCTACTAATAAAGGGGTTACTTTATCCACCTTCCAAACTGTTTTTGGGAAAGATAAAACAGTTAAAGATTTAAAAAATATCACAGATGAATAGTGGGAAATAATTTTCAAGAAGTACTATTGGGATAGGTATAAAGCAGATTAGATAAAAGATGAATGGATAAAATATTTATTAGTAGATTGGTTATGGGCTTCTGGTAAATGGGCTATTACTAAAGTATAGAAATATTTAGGATTAAAAGAAGATGGTATAGTAGGAGATAAAACTATAGCTGTCATTAATTCTAAAGACCCGAAAATACTTTTTAAAGATTTATGGCATTTAAGAGAATAGTTTCTTTATAGTATTTCTAAAGGAAAAAATAGTGTATTTTTAAAAGGATGGCTTAGAAGATTAAATGGAATTAGATATGGAAGTTTAGTTACTAATAAAGGAGAAATACTTAAATGAGTTTTATAACAGACTTTAAAGAATCCAATAGATGGAAACATTTTATATACGCTATACCAATTGGATTAATTTTTACTATTCTATGTGTATTAGGAATTGCAAGTGGAATGGAATTTAAAGATAAATAGTATGATAATCTCTGGGATTGGAAAGATTTTGGATTTACTTTACTAGGAGGATTAGTTGGATAGATAATTTAGATATTAATTATACTACTTATAGTATGACTTTAACTTTAAATAGTTTTGGAGTAATTACATTTTATTATGGTGATTCTGCTTATATATGTCCTTAGGGTGTAACTGGGCAAATAATAACAGAAGTAAGTAAGAGAGAAACAATATCTCCCAAATCAATTTTTGCTGAGAATGATATAATTCCAAAAGGGTAGCCTTTAATAATTACAGGAACTCCGAATACTACTTATGAATTTGTTCCAATTGATTCAGATATTCCTATAGTAAAAACTATATTAAGAGGATCTGATGAAAAGCAATTTTTCTCAGGTTTAAAAAACTATAGACATCTATACTATGTGGTGTTAAATGTTGTAGATGGTAAAGCAGTTTGGAGTAAGCATCAAGAGGCTTGGTATAAGGATGCCCATAAATGTTTTTTTATGTATAATGAAAAGGAAAAGTATTCAGATCAAAAATCCGCTGGATTAATAGAAGGATTTAGTTATGTTCCAATAAACTAATATGAATATTTGTATATTAAGAAATAACTAGTATATTAAGTAATGCAAGCTAAAGAGATTTATTATTCTAAGAACTTTGTAGATAATTTAGGAGAAGGTTTAATTTCAGGATTTACTTATAATCCTGTTACTTTTATTCCTGAAAAAATAAAGGCGAGCATCAATTAAGATGTTCGCCTTTTTTAATTATGTGAAATTATGTTCTATCTGGATCTAAGCTAAAAAGATTAAGTACATCTTGATAATTCAAATAAAAAGCTTCATCTAGTGCTTTATATTTAATGCATAGCTTTCTATGATGTTCTATTAAATTAAGTATTACTTTAGAATACTTTGATAATATTTTATGTTTTAAATTCATTTAAAATTGTGTGAATTGTATTCTTCTCTAGTTATTTTCTCCCAACCATTTTCTTCTGGATAAATACTACATCTTACATAGTCATCTTTTTTAAAATAATATAATGTACTATTACTATAAGTATTTTCATTTGTATTTTTTAACTCCTCTATTAACTCTATATCATCTATAGTAATTCCTAATTTTTTTAATTTCTTTTCTAAATTAATAG